>JABXHP010000406.1 GCA_013373575.1 Oceanospirillaceae bacterium
AGAGTGTTGCATCATCTGCCTGACAGCACTCTCGGGTGATGAGCTTGAGCAAGCGATGGCGGCTCAGGTTTTCGACGAGATCATAACAAAGCCAGCTGGATCGCAGACGTTGCGCGACTCTCTAACTAAGTGGTTCCCAGCCAATAAGGACAATAATAATGTCGAGTGATAATCAAACTACCTTGGCCACAGAATATGATCTGACAAACTGTGAACGCGAGCCTATTCATCTTCTTGGGCGAGTGCAACAAGGTATCTAGGATAGATCTCACCAAGCTCGAGGAAATTGGATGCATCGATACTTTTTTACCCTAGGCTGGCGAACGCCAAGGTTCAACGGGTCTCACTGGTTACGAGGATGAGAGACCGTATGGATCAAGAGGTACAGGATATATCCAACTTTCCGGCGGGTTATCTGATCGTAGATCATGAGTTCAATATTCTTGAAGCAAATGCCTACGTCAATGAAACGCTTTGTAGCTCCACAGGCGTCGCCGGATTACCACTGGCCAGGATCCTCACTAAGGCCTCGAATATACTTCTTGATAGCTATATCAAACCACTGGTCTTGGTGGAAGGGCTGGTTGAGCAGATTCAACTCTCGTTGCGAGGGGCGGACGGTGTATTAATACCGATGGTTGTGAATATTCGCTCTATAGCGGGACTCTATTACTGGACTCTATTTAAGTGTGGAAAACGTGAGACGCTGATACGTGAATTGAGTGATACCAAAAATGCACTTGAACAACGTGGCGAGCGTTTGAGTCGGATGCTCAGGGATCAGGATAATATGTTTGCCATCATTGGCCATGAACTGCGGACACCTGCAGCAACCCTGTCAATGCAACTGGACGAGTTAGGTCCAAAGGTTTCCGCTACCGAACTGAGTAAAATGAAAGGCACTATGCTTCATCTGCTGGATGTGATCGACTCCATGCGGATCAGTAGTGGCAACTACACGCCCAACCTGGTGTCTGAGGAGCGATCTTTCTCACTTGCCGAACTGGTGACAGACGTGGTCGAAGACCTTAAGCCTTCTGCTTTACTTGTTGCTACACATATCGAACTGCAGCTATGCGACCAAAGCGCTCAACTTCATCGCGGACATCCAAAGTATCTAAAGACCGTAATTAGGCACCTGATTGAGAACGCCATTACCCATAGTAAAGGTACATGTGTGCGTTTGACTCTTGAGAGCGAGCTCCAACCAGGGGGTAGCGCTAAATTTGCCATGCACGTTGACGATGATGGTATTGGTATAAAGGCATCAGAGGTGGAGCGTATATTCAAACCCTACGAGCGGGGGGAAGGTGTCTTCAGCGGTAAAGGGCTTGGATTGAGTACATGTGAAACACTGCTCAAACATCTACCGGACGGCCATCTCAGCTACGCCCCTCGCGAGCCTTCAGGCTCTAGATTCTCATGCGATTTCAGCCTAAGCAGTATTTTGGCAAGCAAGCCAGACACTCAGCCTGAGGCGCTGCTGAAAGGTCGGCGTGTACTGTTTGTAGAGGACACACCTATGCTTAGACTGCTGGGGCAGAAATTGCTTGAGAAACATGGGGCATCTGTTGAAGTGGCTGAGCATGGGCAGCTAGGCCTAGAGCTTGCTCTGTCTAAAGAATATGACTTTGTTGTCACTGATATCATGATGCCGGTAATGGATGGTTTCGAGATGACTAAATCGCTAGTTAGGAAAAATTACAAAAGCCCTATTGTAGGCCTCTCAGGAGCGACTGTTGGCAATGAATTCCAACGATTACGCGAGTGTGGAGCTGTCGCGGTCTTGGCTAAACCGCTCAATCTGGCCCAGCTAACCGAGGTACTGAGACCCTACCTTACGTAAGTTGTGTCGCAACCGTGATTTAGTTTTTTGGGTCGAGAAGCTTAAAGAGTGTCTGTTTGAGCTTCTTCATAGATAAGGGTTTGGGCAGCACGGCGTCGGCGCCACAGGCCAAAAGCTTGCGAGATTCATCGCCTATGGTAGCGGCTGTCACTCCAATGATTGGACCTGTGTAGCCTATTTCCCGCAGCGTTTGAGTAAGTACATAGCCGTTCATCTCTGGCATATTGATGTCGGTGATAACGATATCGAAGCCTCTTTGAGCGTAAGCGTTCAACGCTCCAGCACCGTCATACACCCCCTCAACCTGGCTGCCGGCAAGCTCAAGTTGTTTACACGTGAGCTTTTGTAGGGTCAATTGGTCCTCAGCAAACAGGATGTTCAGATCTTTAAGAGAATGCTCCGGCGTCTCTTCGATACTCGACTTATGCGTAGTTTCAATGTCAAAAGTCAAACAGAAACGTGATCCGCCACAGGTCCGATCTGAATAGTCGATATGCCCATCAAGCTGTTTGGCGAGTTGATCTACAATATAGAGGCCAAGGCCGGTACCCTCGGCATAACTGTTACCGCGAACAAAGGCCTCGTACAAGCGTTTTTGTTTGGCGGTGCAAATGCCGACACCATTATCTTCGACTATGAGCTTTACACGGGCCGTCGACTCGTTGTCTATCACGCTTAGATCAACCCAAATTTCGCTGCCTTGGGAGTGTATAGCCGCATTTTTTACAAGATTTGTGACGATCTGGCCGAGCAGTTTACCCTTAAATTCAACTGTTTCCCTGGCTTTGTCGTCGGCGGTGAAATGTAAAGTGAGCCCTGAGGCTTGTACGAGTTTTGCCAGACTACGAAGGCGTGTGTCGATCAGTTTGAACGGACTTTGATTAACGGTTGGAACCTGTTCCGCCTTTTCTGGGTTCATAACTAGGCGCAGGTCATCGAGTATGGCCAGTAGCGTATCGATAGTGGCCCTTATATCCTCACCGTGAGGCGCGAGCGTATCGAGGTGCATGTCGTCTGCCATCATCTGCAACGCCGCTAAAGGGGTGCGCAATTCATGTCCGATCATGGCGAAAATTTCAGATTGCTGTTCCGATTTTTCCCGCAGTTTTTTGTCGGACTCAGAGAGCTTGGCAACTGTGTTTTGCAGTTCTTTGTTGCTCTGCCCGAGTGAAGTTGTGGTCTGTTTCAGCTCTTTTATTAAGGCATCGCGTTTATCGCACTTGAACATAGTCCAGTAGAATTGAGCGTCGACTCTGCGAATATTTACGACCATCGGCAGAGAGGTGCCGTCGGCCGCCTTAAGAAATATCTGAGTCTGCTCCACCAACCCTTCGCTGAGTGCAATGGGGGTCAGGTAGGTGTCGAGCATTATATTGGAGGCTTTGGTGAGCAGTTCGCTCAACGATTTGCCTATTGGTGGAGTCTTAAAACCGAGCGCATCCTGCACATACGCGTTAATATCCTGCACCTTGAAGTTGTTATCGACAAGCATGTAGCCTGCCGGATACAGGTTGAGGATATCGGGCAGTTCAGTCGGCCCAAGGAATCGCGTGAACTGGGCCCTAGTCATCAGACAGTCTCGTGTAGAAAGCTTTCAAGTGCTTGGCTTACAGCCCAAGAGTCGGTCATATGCAGACAATGCCCCTCGGCCTCAATGATATCGAGCTTGGAGTTCGCTAACCTAGCATGCATATACTGTCCTACTCCGACGTTTGCCAGGGCATCCTTTGCACTTTGGAGTATCAGCACATTGTTTTTAATCTGGGGCAAAAGGTTGCGGTAGTCAGAGAAGAATGTCGCTTTGGCAAAGGTGCTGGTGATTAGCGGGTCTGAGCTACAGAAGCTCTGCGCCAGCTCCTCAACCATATCGTCGCCACTGGGCAGCCCCATGACTACAGGTGCAAGATAGTTAGCCCAGCCAATGTAGTTGGATTCTAGCAGCTGTATAAGCTCCTCAAGGTCGGAGCGTTCGAAGCCGCCCTCGTACTCTGGCAGGTCATTTATGAAGGAGGGTGAGGGACAGATCATTACAATATCCCCGATAAGTTTGGGCTCTGTAACCGCCGCTATTTGTGCGATAGTGCAACTGACTGAGTGTGCAACGACCTTTACCTCCTGAAGCTCTAGTGCTTGAATAACCTCTACGAGGTCTTTGGCATAACCCTCAAGGACAGAGTAACGCTCAACACTGAAATCTTCAGAGCGGGAATCGCCAGCACCAACGTAATCGAACAGGATGATGCGGTACTTCTCTCGCAGTAATGGCACCATGAAGCGCCACATATTTTGATCGCAACCAAAACCGTGGGCTAAGAGCAGTAGCTCTCCATCTGGGTTGCCGAATTCGTTGACGTTGTTGCGAATCAGAATATCGTTCATGTGCTCTCCATTGCGATGCCCGCGTTTTCCGGCAACTCGTCCTTAAATGAACCGTGGTCATATCTGGCTTGGTCTGCGATTAACTGTAAATCAGTGGCTGACATCAATACTGATCTATAGTCACCTCTTCAATGTAGTGGACAGAAACCAACCTGTCTGTAGGAATTATTCCTACACTGGGTATTATTTGATGAATGCGCGCTTCGGGCAGTCTGCTGACTGTATAATCACGGATTAATCAACATTGCAGACTGTCGGTGTTGGGCTAGGCAATTACAGTTTATACACAACGCTGTTCAGAGCTGCAATGAACGATTCTCGTGTGAGAGGTTTGGCTATTGCGAGGTCGGCTCCAGCATCCAACAACTGATTCATCTGATCTCCAATAGTCGCAGCCGTTACGCCTATAATTGGGCCTTGGTATCCCTGATTCCTTAACTCCGACGTGAGACCCACACCATCGAGCTCCGGCATGAAGTAATCGGTTAGAACTAAATTAATTTGGTCGTCAAATTCCAATAGCGCCTGAGCAACATCGCTGACCGCTCCCAAAAAATTAAATAGGAAGCCGGTTAGCAGTAAGAAAAACAGATGCGGAGGTCGATTCTGAAACGTGAACAGTGATTCAGAAATCGGAGCAGAAGTGTTCACGTTCAATCCTGAATGGGTGTTCAAATTGGAGAGATTGCCCGTTCACGTTGGAGCAGATTATCCACATGGGGTTTGAATGAATCGCCTGCCTCATATAGATTTAAAGTGAGAGTGTAAAAACTTAAGAAGCAGCACGGTGTCTGCAAACTTGTAAGGGTGGTGGAGCTTCGTGTGCAATAACGGTTGTACTTTATGCGGGTTTTGATTGCTGATGATAGTCCTACCGCTCGGCTTTTACTTCGCGCCGCCATTTCTAAAGCGGGGCATGAGGTTCTTGAGGCGGAAAATGGTCGTGAAGCTATAGAGCGCTTCGAATCCAACCGGTTGCAAGTCGACCTCCTCATTTTGGATGTTGTAATGCCGGACCTCAGCGGCTACGAAGTTGCTCGGCAAATTCGAGCTGATTACGCGGATTGGGTCCCTATTATATTTGTTAGCGGCAACGCTGGTGCAGATGATCTTGTCCAGGGGATCGGCGCAGGTGGCGATGATTATCTCTTCAAGCCAATC
>JABXHP010000351.1 GCA_013373575.1 Oceanospirillaceae bacterium
AACTATCCCGCAAGAGCGGTCCTTCGGCTGAAGGCTTAGTGAACGGCAAATATTGAACCAAGAGCGGACAGTCTCCTTGATAATTTCCGCCAGACCTCAACTACAAACTTGGGCAAGCGCTTGAAGCTGGTCGGCGGAAAGTGAATGTCTGCTTTTTCCAACATGAGATTCCCCGCATGGCCGGGCGTTCATGACTGCCATGGGTCAACGATAACTATCGGTCCATAAGCCGCCGGTCAAATGAACTCAAATATCAAATGCTTCGTCCACGGCTGTTCCTTTATCTCCCTGTAAAAAACAGGAAATAGGTCTAAACTGATTGTGAGCTCAGGTTTATGTGCATGGAATAGAGTGCTACTAGTAGCCGCAACCATTGTGTGGGTTGCGTATTGAATGGATGCGATAAAGTGAAAAATCGATATCTAAAAGGTTTCATCCCTGTTCTTAGAACTCTACTTTTGGTCATACTTGCGATTGTACCGGCACGCCAGGTAATTGCAGAAGATGTGCTATTCATAAGCTCGGCGTATGTGGCGGGCCCATGGCAAATCACCCTAGATAGTGAAGTGGCTAAGGTCGTCGGAAAGCGAAGTAAAGATATGCGGCTTTTCAGAGAGGATATCTCGTCCATATCCCGTCGAGATGACTTTGATTCTGAGCAGTGGGTCGCACATCTGAATCGAAAATATCGTGATTTTAATATTCAGCGTGCAGTGTTTGTGGGTGGTCATGCCCGTAGATTACTCGCGAGTCAGCATGCTTCACTACTGCCTAGTGCAGTTAAATATAGCGTTGAAGATGTATCCGTAACCGAGTTTGTGGCAAACGAGGCACCCAAAGTACTCAGTGCTGCAGACCAATTAAGTGGCAATATTTCCCTCATTCAACAGCTTTTACCTTCAACTGACCAACTCATTTTAGTCTCAGGTTACCCGCGGCAGCTTCAAGATCTAGAGCTCTATCGCGCTGCAGCTTCAGGTATGAAGGTAGAGCTTTGGGGGGAAGGTTATACCTATGAAGAGTTAACAGATAAGGCCGCTACGCTCGGTAGTAACTCTGTAATTGTTTACATTGGAGTTCCGGCCGATGCAAAAAATGAGCAGAAGGTTGTATCGGACTTTTTAGCTGAGCTAGCTAAAGCAGCCAGCCGACCAATCTTTGTAACCTATGCGACTTCGATTGGAAAAGGCGCGATTGGCGGCTTTGTGGCCCAACCGACGAGAACTGGGCAGGTTGTTGCAGGGTTACTCACGGGAGAGTACTCGCAATCAACCCCTCTAATACAACCTATGATTGATTACTCAGTTTTAGAAAGCTTCGATATCTCGGAAGGTCTGATTCCTGACGACTCTGTAGTGATTAATCGTCCAGAAAATCTTCTGGAATCTCCTGAGCAGCTTCTGCGTTACGGCAGCGTCATCGTCGTTGTTTTGCTGGTACTTCTTGTGGTTCTGGTTGCTCGCACGCTGGTTTTGCGCGCAAACAGCTTGCGAGCGCAGCAGTACGCCAATGATCTTGCTGAAGAGAAAGCTAAGAGTGAAAAGCTCTACGGTGTCGTCGCCCATGAACTGCGCACTCCGGTCTCTGCGATTGCTATGATGTCCGCAACGTCCGACGCTGAATTCGTCAAACACAAAGATGACATCATTACTGCCACTGACGACCTTCTTTTAACCATCTCTGATATGAGTTTGATGGTGCGTCCAGACGATATGCGTCCGGTACGTTACACAACATTTAATCTAGAGGACATCAACAGTACGATTTCTGTCCGTATTCAACCTATGGTAGCGAGTGCCGGAATCAAATTCATAGAAACCACGCCCAAGGGTACGTCGTTAGAGAATACGAGTATCAAGTCTGATCAATACAGAATCCGAGTGGCCGTTATCAACCTTATCCGCAACGCTTGTCTGCACTCGCGAGGTAAAACAGTAACTTTGACCACTGAGTGTAATCCTACAAGCGTGCGTTGGATCGTCTCTGATGACGGTATAGGTATAGAACCGTCGGACGTGGATGCTCTATTCGTAAGTGGTATGCGCGGAAACACAAAGGCCAATGGGTCTGGTCTCGGATTATCTCTCTCTCGAGAGTGGATTCGAGAAATCGGCGGTGATGTGGCTTATTTAAGCGATTCTGAGGTCGGTAGTCGGTTTGTTGTCGAGATACCAAGAGAGACTGTTCCATATGATATTGATGGAGAGTTGAGCGACCCAGCGGCCAAAGGGAGCTCAAAAAATATCTCCAAGTTTAAGGTGCTTTTCGCCGAGGATGAGAAGATGCTGCGCTTGTTGGGGGCGAAGCTCATATCAAATGTGGTAGGTGAAGTTATTCTTGCAGAGGATGGTTCAGAGGCATTTGAGCTATTTGACGAAAGTTTTGATCTGATCATGACAGATTTCTTCATGCCAAACGTTGACGGTGCTGAATTAACCGCACGGATTCGAGCATCGGGTTCGCAGGTTCCCATCATCGGCGTAACGGCGGCGACCATTGGTGATCAGATGCAAGTGATGCTGGACGCGGGAGCCAACCTCGTCATTCCTAAACCTTTGACAGCAAAATCGTTCGAGGAGGCCGTTGCGAAAGTCTTGGGCTGAGTCTAGTTGCAGAGTGTGACTGTGAGGAGTAGTTCGATAATAGGCTCCCATCATAGTCGATGCAGGAGTATGGGGGCTCACTCGTCTTTGAGTTTTGCATACCCGATGCAGAGAGTAATACAGTTTCCCGATATGCCAAGTTGCATAGTGCCCTATGACACGGACGGCTTTCATCGAACGTGAGTCTAGTGACGTTGTTGCTCAACGGTAACTATCAAGCGCATTCCTGTCGTTCAATTGTGCTTTTTTTCGGCCTATCGAAGGTCGGCTAAGGGCAA
>JABXHP010000056.1 GCA_013373575.1 Oceanospirillaceae bacterium
CGCTCAAAGCTCACCCCCTCTTTGAGCAGCTGATCAAAGCCATGAAAATAGGGAAAGAGAATACGGTTCACTAGAAAGCCGGGGCAGTCTTTAACGACCACCGGCTGTTTATCGAGTGTTTTTGCGAATGCAACACAGCTCTGCAGCGTTTCGGTGCTAGTCGCTTCCCCTTTCACCACTTCAACTAGGCGCATCTGTGCTACGGGGTTAAAAAAGTGCAGCCCACAAAATTGCTTAGGGCGCTGTAACGCATGCGCTAGCAGGTCGATAGAGATGGTAGATGTATTGGTGGTTAGGATCGCATCCGCCGGCAACTGCTGTTCAGCCCCCTGTAGAGCAGATAGCTTAATTTGCGCATCCTCTACAACCGCCTCGACCAACAGATCGATCTTATCAAAGCTCTGCGCACTTTGAATTCGCAGTGCAGAGTGAGTCTGCTGGTAGTCTGAGTCGCTGATTGCGCAGCGCTTGAGTTGACGCTGAAGCTGCCTCTCGATATTCGACGAAGCACGTGCAAGAGCCTCTTCAGAGAGGTCGATGAGTTGCGTAGGGATATTTTGCTGAGCAGCCTCCAAAGCGATTCCGGAGCCCATCACTCCGGCACCGAGCACAGCAAACTCTCTAACTGACATAGACGCCCCTAACTCCTGATTTGAAAAGAAAGATCATATTGGGGCTATTGTACGCGATTAGAAAGGCCCCCTCACTGTCTCAGTGGAGGGGGCCTGAAAAGGATGTGGACCGCGTTAAACGGCTGGCACGAGTACCAGTTCGCGATGCCGCAGCAAGTTGCGTGTTAGACGAGCGAAGGCGTAGATAGTCAGCGCCTGAACACTAACAAGTAGCGCCATACCGATCCAGTAAACGAGGCCAAATTTGGCCACCAGACCAGTGTTAACAAAACCTACGTGCCACCAGAATACACCCATCACAAAGAAGGCAACGCCAGGACAAACCAAGCCAAAGCTGACCGGGCTACGCGAGTCACCGTGCAGGTAGTTTGCCAAGTACCCGTTTAGCTTCATTACACGGTAGCCCAGTGCAAGAACGATAGCTTGTAGGGAGAAGAGCAGTGTCAGCATCTGAAACCCAGAAGCAGCGTCAGCCTCGGTTCCGAAGAGGTGCGCCAAACCGTGCTCCATGCGAACCCACTCGATACCCAGAAGGGTGATGATAGGCACCAGCATCCAGAGGCTTGGTGTCGCTTGTTCCTGCAGACCGTGCTGCATCATCGCGGTCACGCCAGAGACCAGCACTACCAACACGACCAGAACGGCTGCCACCAAGAAGATGTACGACAGCACTGAGGCCAAAGCTGCTACTGCAGTAAGGTGAGACATCGCTGCTGGTGCCGCGAAGCCGACTGAGAGCATAGAGAAGGTAAACGCTGCCATCAGCGCTGAGAGGTGGTTGTGCTCCTCAGACCTGTAACCGCCCTGCGTCAGCATGCGGCCAAGGTAACGTCCATATATACGCACCGCCGAGATAGCTATGAGCACAAAAGCGGCAATCGCTCCGGGGAAGAGCCACTCCACTACATCCCACAGACCCGGCACAAAGAGTGCACCAAAGACAAAACCAACATTTACAGTCATAGCAAAGGTGAGCGGCAGAGACATCATCTGAACCTCTGCCGGTGAGTTGATTAGATCGCTGTATGCCGCACTGCTTTTCGCCTGCGAAAACTCACGCAGGTTCCAAATCAACAGCGCAATATGCAACAGTCCAAAGACCAGCACACCGCCAACGGCAAAGCCAACTATCCAGGACATTGGCACAAACGACTCAATATTTGATGTGAGTGCAGCCTGCCAATGCTCAAACGTTGGCATGGGAAAGCCCTTGTGCGGTACGAGCCACATCAGGTACATGAAGAATGAAATTGAGAGACCGCCTGCACCCAGTGCGGCTAGAAAGTAGCTGGGATGCCAGGGTTGAGTTGCGTCACGTCGAAACATGGTTCACCTCTTTCAGAAGATTGGCGTTCATATGAACGTTAAATTAGATTTCACTAATATATTAGAAAAACATACATTAGTAAACCCTAATGTAAAAGCCGGTTTTCATTCTCCCGCTTACCCTTTTAAATTCGGCCTTTGGGAGCGCAAAGGTAGACAGTTGCGACTACACTTCACGCAGGACGTTTATATAACTGGATACTCTAACTCGATATAACCTTGGAGATGGGAAGACCCAATGCCAACCTACACCGCTAACCCTGTCATGTTTCGCAATCGCCCGTTTAGTTTCATTCTCTCTATTTTGCTTATTCCGGCCGGCGGTATCGGGATACTCATTTTGCTCTACTGGTACCTTAGCTGTAAGGCGACCTCATTAACCGTATCCGAGGGCCAGATCTACCTTGAAGAGGGCTTGCTATCAAAGTCACGTGCGGAGATCGATTGTGATTCAGTACGCACAGTTAAGGTTTATCAATCATTCATAAACCGCATCTTTGGGGTCGGCAGTATCGAGATCTATACCGCCGGCGATCAGCCAGAGATGCTGGTAAAAGGTCTACCGGATCCAAATGAGATTCGCGACGTTATTAAGGGCAACAAGGACGGCGTTTAAGTGAAAGTAAAAGTGAACACCAGCGATCGTGAGGATAAGCGTACCGCACGCACGACTGCGATGCTGCTTGTGCTTATCCTCGT
Organism: Oceanospirillaceae bacterium; assembly: GCA_013373575.1. Taxonomy (GTDB): domain Bacteria; phylum Pseudomonadota; class Gammaproteobacteria; order Pseudomonadales; family Balneatricaceae; genus Marinobacterium_E. Next base: position 2,658 of record JABXHP010000056.1, read on the forward strand.
TGCACTCGTAGCTGCAATCGTGCTGCTGGCGCCGGAGCTATTTGCAACGCTTAGCCCAGCTTTCAGTGAGGGTGTGGGCCTGCGTACAAGCGCGATCCTAAGCTTCTTCTTAACCCTAGTGGTGATGCTTCTGTTCACTCTGGCGGCGGGAGATGGATTGATTGGCGAGTTACAGTTTGTATTGCCGGCGTTTTTTGTCTTCTTTCTATTCTTCTGGCTCGGTATCGCCTGGCTATTTTAGGGATAACCCTAGGAAGCCTGCCAAGTGAAATGGCGCTGGGAGTGCAACGCCCCCGTTTCACTCACCTGTGCCTCCGTTAGCTTCACACCACCCGCTCTACTGATCCGCAGCCAAGATCGGCTGAGGGTTCCATACTCTTCACCGATGATCGTCTGGGCAGAGAGCATAGACTCCCACGCCATCGGCACTCCGGTTTTGGGCAGTAGCTCGTCGGCAAAACGCTCTGTAGATCCGAGGACCTTTTCGCTGATTTCGCCCCGCTGGAAGGTGCCAAGCTCCTGCTCCATCTGCGCTCGTGCAAGCTCTACCTTGGGCCAAGGGGTATTGAGCGAATCGTTACTAAGCACCTGAACTCCAGGCTCCAGCTCCTTGCCCTCAGGGTTATCGCTACTAAACCAGAAGAGGCGCTCGGCATCCCCCAGTATGAGATTAAAACCGCCGTACTGATCTATCTGGGGCAGTAGGCCCTTATGGAAACTGTCGATGTTTGCACCGCTCTGAATAAATCTTGTTGGCAGCTCCCCGCGACTCAGTGGCGCACTCTTGCCTACATAACCGGGTCGGATATTTGTGATCAGCGCGAAGCGCCCCGCACGATCCATCGCAAACCAGGTTCCGCCCGCCTTTAGGTCCTTGCCGGCCAGCATAGGCAGCTGCTGATCTTGCCACCAGTGCATAGGCTGAGTGGGGCGCTGGCGAAACTCATCACGATTAGCGACAAGTACCAACGCCAGCGGTGCCTCGGGATCCCAATGCAAAACAACCAGACACATTTCAGCGAGTCTCCATCAGAGTCAGAAGATTGATTGAATTTACACTAAGCAGGGGATTAAACAAAAATGCGACCGCCCAGGGTCGCATTTTATGGGATGTGCGCGGCTCTACATTACCGTTTTGAGTGGCAACAGCAGCAGTCGCTCTTCCTGTTTCACCAAATCCTCTTGTGACAGCGCCATCTTATGAGTCTTCATGTGTGACAGCAGCGGATGTAGCGCGTGTGGCGCAAACTCCTGCAGATAAAGCAGTGCATCCACTTGTGACATAAACAGTTCTGCATGATTGTGGGTCTGGTAGAAGGGGTCCTGCAGCCCCATCTCAATCCAGCGGGCAGGTATTAGTAGTGCATCATGTTCGGCCAGCAGACCCAGTTTCATCCCCTCCGGCGTAAAATCATAGAAGCCAACATTGAGCTTGGGTTGCTGTTCATCAATAACACTCATGAGCGTTATTGCATCACGTTCTTGGCCGCGAAAAATGATTAGCGAGTTGTTGAGCTCTTTAGGGAGTTTCAAGCTACCCCAATCGCGCACTAGGGCACCATCGTCCACCACTAGCACAACCTCTTTTGAGAGGTCGATAAATTCAGGCTCAACACTGAGTATGGCACCGGCAGGAACCTTTGCGTCACCGGAGCGCAGATGGATTTCACCGCCACCTTGGCGCGCCAGACGCAACATACGGCCGAACACGGCTCGCGGACTAGCTTTCTGAAACTGCGGCTGGCTGGTTGGACTCCGGGACGAACCCGGAAGATGCTCACGCAACAAGGGGTCACAGCCAGTCTCATCTTTTATCCAGAAGCGTAGCTGGCCCTTCTCGTCCTCGGTAAGCGCCAGTGTTCCTCGGCTGGTCACTTCACCCACCTTTAAGCGACGGTGAATAGCAAACCAGACATCCGTCAATTTAACCTGCCGTGTTCCCCGCATCAGTAATTCGCGCACGGCTTCAAACTCTTTGCGCACCTGAATCTCCTGAAGGATTTAAGTTTACTCAGTTTAGTCCATCAATTCCGATTCAACGAACAAGAATTAACCAATTAGAAAAGTTTGATAGCCGGCATCCATAAGTGTCACAAATGCTGAATAAAACAACGCTAGCGGCAGATTTTCTATCGTTCCGCGAGCGCTATGCGACCCGCTTTCACAGCACCAAAGTGGACCCGAGCGCCGGGGGCCAGCTCGTAAAGATCGCCATTAAGTCCTGTTAGTTGGATAGGCACACTGTGGCGTTTGGCAATCATAGCATTGGCATGCATATGCTCGGCCTCACCGTGCAGAGGCACCGCAATGTCGGGCTGCACCAGCGTATACATCTCGGCCAGCTCCGCTTGGCAGGGGTGTCCCGATGCGTGTATCGGTGTCGTACTCTGTGCCGACTCGATAACCTCAATATTACGAGCACGCAGCCGCTCGACCATCCGCTCGACTAAGCGCTCGTTACCAGGGATAAGAAAGGAGCTCATTACTACCCGATCGCCCGCCTCAAGCTGCAGCGCTTCGAACTCATCTAGCGCTAAGCGATTCAGTGCACTGCGTGGCTCACCCTGGCTTCCTGTTGCAACTGCGAGCACCTCGTTGCGCGGCAAATAGCCTAGGTGTGCAGCATCTATCGCCTCTAGCTCTTTAGGCCAGTAGCCGGTCTGCCGTGCGATGCTGTACATATTCAGTAGCGAGCGTCCGATTAGGCCAAAGTAACGCCCCGTCTCTTGGGCAACACGAGCAATTGTGACAAGCCGCGCCAGATTTGAGCTAAAGCAGCTCACCACAACACGCCCCTCGCAACTTTCAACCTGTCTCAGCAGCCCGTTGTGGCAGATCGACTCGGAACGTGACACACCGGTTTTGAGTGCATTGGTGGAGTCACATAACATGGCACGAACATTCTGCTGCGCCAGCGCACTGAAGCGTGACGCATCAAAGGGCTCCCCGACCACAGGCTGGTGGTCAATCTTCCAATCTGCCGTATGAAAAAGCTTGCCTGCTGAGGTGCTTATCAAAAGTGCTTGAGGCTCAGGAATGGAGTGGGTAATGGGCAGGAACTCCACCTCAAATTGACCGCAAGTGAAACGACCACCGGGTGGAATCTCGTTGATTTGAACGCGTGACGCTAAACCCTGCTGAGCGAGCTTGCGGCGCAACACCTCAGCGGCAAAGGGTGTGGCATAGACAGGGACTTTTAGCCGTGTCCAAAGATAGGGCAAGGCGCCCAGATGGTCCTCATGCGCATGGGTAATCACAATCGCCTGCAGGCGTTCTCTCTGCTGCACAATAAACTTCGGATCAGCACTCACGACCGCATGGGTTCGATGCGAGTCTGGAGTCAGCGGTTCGTCAAAGGTGACGCCGCAGTCAACCATCAGCCACTCACCATTGTGGCCGAAAAGGTTCATATTCATGCCGATCTCACCGGTTCCGCCCAGTGGCAGAAACCAGAGATCTTTTACCCCGGGTACTAATTCACTCAATTGCTTACCGTCGCCTCTGCCTCACTCCCCTTACTAATTGCAGTAATAGGGTTAGGGGTAGCGAAGTAGATCAGTGCAAGTGAAATCAGAGCGGTTATACCGAAGCCTGCAAGCATCGGCTCAAGCGTGCCGTTGAAGCTCATACCGATGAGACTCCCTACAGCCACCCCAATAATCATCGTCACAGCACCGATCGTGCCTGACGCGAGTCCGGC
>JABXHP010000360.1 GCA_013373575.1 Oceanospirillaceae bacterium
ACAAGCCGGGTGACCCGTTTGAAGTCTCTGATGCAGACACCATGCTCAACTACATCAACGCAAACGCCGAGATGCCAAAACGCGTCAGCATGATCACTAAACCGGGCTGTCCACACTGCTCGCGCGCCAAGGCAGCACTCTCCGCAGCCGGAATGCGCTTCGAGGTGATTGAACTGGGGCAGCAGGGTATTAGCTACTCAACATTGCAGGCGATCTCAGGCCGAGGCACAGTGCCACAGATCTTTATTGATGGTGAGCACATCGGTGGTGCCGATGACCTAGAGGCTTGGATGAGTCAGCCTAAGGGTACGGCTGCAGCCTAAGCCCTTAGATTCCCGCTCCAGTTTGTTGTGATTCCCTCAAAACGCTATTCTTAATTGAGTAGCGATTTGGGGGATTTTTGTGCGTACTCTCTTTGCACTTCTACTGACAGTGACTCTGGCGGTAGCTCTAGTGGGTTGTAGTGTGCAGCCGCGGCTAGAGGGGCGCGCTTGGAGTGGCGACTCAGATGCTATAAACGCCTACTACCAACGCTGGCAGGGCACGCCGTATAGACTCGGCGGTACGGATGAGCGCGGCTTAGACTGCTCCGCCTTTGTGCAGAACCTCTATGGCGAGGTCTTCTCACAGCCTCTGGCGCGCACCACGTTGGCGCAGTCTGAACAGGGGTATCGAGTACTGCCCGCTGAGCTAGAACCTGGTGATCTGATCTTCTTTAAGACCGGCTGGAAAGCGCGTCACGTTGGCGTCTATCTTGGTTCGAATCAGTTTGTACACGCCTCAACCTCAGTCGGCGTAACCCGCTCTAGCCTCAGTAATGACTATTGGCGCGACGCCTTCTGGCAGGCAAGACGGGTTAGATAGACCGCATCAGCCCTCAATGCATCGCCCTGATCTGGTCCTACAGTACCGTACACAGCGCAAAGCTGCGCTGTAGGAGCCCCCCCCGAAGGGGTGGCGACCCTGAGCAGATCAATACATCGAGCTCGCCTCATTGAGGGTAATGTCCAGTCCATTATTGCCAACGAAATCATCCAGGGCGTGCCCACCTTTCATAAATGCGCTCAAGAACTGATCGCCCTTAGTCTCCTCATACAGGCACACCTGCAGCGCGGCAACTAAGGGGTTGGTTGTCTCCAATACGAGGTATAGATCGCCAAATACGTAGGGCAGGGTAGAGCGACAGGTAGTTAGCGCCTTATCCCACAGCTTCAGGCTGGGTTGCAGCTTATCGTGATCACCCCCCTTATTGATATGCGCCACAATCATGTGACTGCGATCGGTTAGTACGCCAAAGTCGATTGAGCGCAACAGCACATTGACCTTCCAGCGATTAAATTTGCCGTCAACGGCCAGCTTGTAGCCGTTACCACCGGGTATATTTAGATCCTCCCGTGGATTGAGGGCTTTACCGCTGAATTCCCCGAAACGGTGTTTCCAAACAAACAAACCCTCTTGCTCCTTAAAGTGCAGCGCAGCTCTGGCTGTATCGCTGGATAGACGTTTGTTTCGCTCTTGATTGCGAGCTCGATCCGCAGCCTCTTTTGCCGCGGCAGCCTGCGCCATATTCATTTTCGGCTGTTTGAGCTCAGCTCCAACTTCATATCGCTTCAAACCAGAGGGATATGAGCCTTGCGCCTGCTTACTGTTAGCGCCAGAACCGCCTGTCGTTGTCGGATTTGCCTGACAGGCAGCTAGAACCACTGCTATTACGGCAATTATGAGTGCTCTCATAGGAAGATCCTATCGGTCAGGCGAGGCAGGTTCGGTGTGAAGAAGACACGCTCGGCGATCTCATCATGCTCAAGGCCAAAGGTATGTTCTAACACCGCGGCGCAGATAGAGCGTGAATCCGTTGTTGCCATCAGATCCCGCTTCTCGAACTGATCACTCTTCGCTAGTCCAGGCCAGTCGGCGAGTACTGCGCCGCCGTTAACAGCACCGCCGCCCACCAGCATGGCGGTACCGTAACCGTGGTCGGTACCACTTGAACCATTCACCTTAACGGTGCGTCCGAATTCGGTGAGCGTAATAAAGGTTGTGTGGTCCCAGGCAGCGCCAAGGTTTTGGCGCAGCGTGCTGATGCAGGTGTCGAGTTCGCCGGTGAGGCTGTGGAGCCTGCCCGGGTTCTTGCCCCCTTGACCTGCATGGGTGTCGTAGCCATTCAAACGAATCATCGCGGCTACAGGACCGTCGGGCCGAGCCAGCGCTTGTCCAGCTTCAGCGGATAGTCCCCGTGGACTGCGATCTCGTGAGTTGAAGACTCGGCCATCAAGGCGAGAGATGAGTTTTTCATTTTCGATCTGCCACTCGGGCGACAAGCCGCCATTAAGACGTTGCAACAGGTCGATGGTTGGGTTGGCGCTACCATTAACCTGCGCCGGGTAATAGTTATCAACCCCCGTCGCACCCCGCAATAGCAGAGGGGTATCTAGACTCATGGCGCGCCCGCCGTTGCTGGCGATATCAAGCGCGCGGCCAACCCATCCGGTCGATTCAGAGAACGGGGTCAAACCACCACCCTGAATCAGGTTTTGTCCTTCAAAATGGGAGCGTTTAGTGTAGGGGAAGCTGGTGGCATGGATACCTAGAATATCCTGTTGCAGCATCAGTTTGTGGGTGGAACGCATCGCCGGATGCAGTGCCCAGTGACTGCTCAAATCGAGTAGGTTGTTAGGTATCAGCTCTTCACGGAAGCTCTCCAAACTACCTTCAAGCTTGGGTACTAGGGTCGAAAGTCCGTCTAAGCCGCCTTCTAAAAAGAAGATCACTAAACGGCGCTCAGGGTTAGCGATATTCGCCCAGCCCGGTAGGCTGGTGAGTGCTAGCCCAGCGGTGCTCATTTTTAGAAAGTCGCGACGTTTCATGCCTGCACCTCCATTGCCCACTGATTTACGACGAGTGCAGTAAACTGCTCCTCTGCGCGGCCCGTTGAGAGCATTTGGGCTCGCATCGTCTTAGGTACACCGAGGTTAGCCATGATCTGTGCCGGAGTTTCGCGTCCGGAACCGGTCCCAAAGACGGTCGAGGCGAAGCGAATTCGACGGTCGAGATGTTCAAGGCTGATCCACTCTTTAGACAGGAGCGGGTAACCATTGGGTTGGCGCTCTTCCCAAAAACTGATTCCAAGTTCTCGCATGGGTTGCATCGCGCGCTGACCAGACTTTCTATTGAAGATATCCTTATGGCCCATAAAGAAGTTGGACCCTGATATACGTACCGTGTTGTAGAGCCAATGGCTAGGCCACAAAATCTTTCGGTCGCCGTCAGTCCAGGCTAACTCCAGCAGCTTCTCATGCACTTTTCCCAAATTACCATCGCTCTGACGCCAAGCACTCTCCAGTGCATCGGTTACCCTGGAGGAGGGAGTGTCGCTAATGAAGTGCAGTGCTAATTTGTGGCAGAGGTATTTGCGCGTCTGCTCCAAAGCGGCTAGATCTCGGGTAAACTCTCGAAGTGCCTTGTGGCCTGAACCATACTCTTTTCCTAAAATTACCTTGGTGCCGGGTTCGGATTGACGTCTAACAAAGGGCTCTTTGGCGCTATACCACTCGTGCTCGTTGCGAGGATTTAGGGCCCAATCACCCCAACCCGCAAGTAGTCGAGCCGCTTCGCTAATATCTTTCTCCGTGTAGCCCTGCGCCGGTGAGCAGCTGTGAAGCTCCATAATCTCTCGAGCTAGGTTATCGTTGAAGCCCACCTGTTTCCCTTTCTGTTTGCGAATCCTTCCAGCTTCTGATCGAGGAGAGACGTTGGTGACGTTATCGAGGTAGCGCAGCATGGAGTAGTGAGTGGTCGCTTCGTACAGTAAATCAGCAAAGCTGCCATTCATGTGGGCGAGAATACGGTGCTCATACATATCACCGGCTGTATAAAAGGCATCGTAGTTACCCACAGTGAAGTGATTGAACCAGAAGTGGCCGAAGCGTTGGCGAACAGAGTCCTCTCCAAAAGCGCCCCTTGCGTCCATGCGTGCCGCGTCGTGCCAGCGCAAGTCATACTTAAACTGAGCTTCATCGAGCTTATCTTGACGCTCGCGTTCGGGGGCGTTTTTCATCTTCTCACGTATGGAGTCACGCGCTTCATCCCAACGCCATAGGTTAACTAACCGTGCGCGGATACCCGGATCTAGCTCTTCGGGCCAAGGTTGAAGATTAGTGGATGTGTCTCTGTCCGAAGGGGGTGAGAGGGTTGGATCATCACGGTAGAGATTGGCGATTGCCCAGTTAACCGGATCACCCGGGATACTATGTTCCGGACGCGGTAAAAGTCCAACGCGCATCATGTAGTTGAGCGTCGGGGATTTCGGGGAGTTTGTCGTTTTCATAGCCGCCTCCTAGAGTTCTATTTTTAGCAGATTCGGCGCCTAAATCCAATTTGATATATTTGCTTAGACTCTAAGCGAAAATTGATCTCGAATTGCATGTGAAGTGGTCGCGTGCTTCGCTCGCTCCTACTGGGAGCCTTGGCGAGGGGGGGGCGACGCGAATATCAATGCATCGCCTTGATCTGCTCCCACAGCGCCACGACATCCTCGCTGCTGAAACTTGCAGGCAGCTGGCGGCTGATTATCGCCTCAAAGGTGTTATCGCGGTTGTTGGCAACTGCGTGGTTGAACACATAACTCCCCTCAACCCCCATGCGCAGATCGGTAATCACCAAATAGTCATCGCGCATACTGCCTTTGATAAAGCCGTGCGAAAACCACTGTAGCCGGTCGACCGCGGCGAGGTGTTGAGCTGCGGCTATGAGCGTGGCATTTTTATCATGTTCGGTGAACTGTATCGGCCGGTTGGGTGCCAAAACCGAGTGGTACCCCTCGAGATAAGTATCTCCCTTCACCACCAAGATGCGCCACACCAGGGTATTAAATGGCGCAGGGGTGGTGAGCACCCGCCCCTCAGTACCGGCCA
>JABXHP010000261.1 GCA_013373575.1 Oceanospirillaceae bacterium
ACATCCGCTTGAACGGCGATTGCTTTGCCGCCCAAAGCTATAATTTTATCGACCAACTGCTGAGCCTTTTCGCTGTTAACGCGATAGTTTACCGCTACCGCAAATCCTTTATTGGAAAGTAATTCGGCAGTGGCAGCGCCTATGCCACGGGAGGCTCCAGTGATCAAAACTACATTACTCATGCGCAATACTCCTGCGGGAAGACTTGAGCTAAAGAGTAAGCTCGCGGGATGTTTTTGCAAAGTGGAGAATTTAAGCTGTACTCTCACTGCAATGAGGAGAGCGTCCCTCAAATCGGTCGCAACCGAAATGTGCGCAGAACATACTCGAGTAGTCAGTGGTGGAGTGGTGGAGTGGTGGTGACAGGATGAATCAGATTGAGTGGATAGCAGTAGACTGGGGCACCAGTCGAATGCGCCTCTGGGCACTGAATGCACAGGGTGAGATTGTTGAGACCGCTGCGGCAGACGCTGGCATGGCTAAAGTCGCTCAAGGGCAGTTCGAGACGACACTGCTGCAGCTAATCGAGCCCTGGATAGCGGGTCATCAAGATCCTGTTCCAGTGATTGCCTGCGGTATGGTGGGGGCTCGACAGGGGTGGCAAGAGGTTCCTTACGAGGCAGTTCCCTGTACCCCTTCGACTCAATTTAGCAAGGTTGTCACAGAGAGCGACCAAGTCGATGTAAGAATTTGCTGGGGTTTAAAACAGCATAGTCCGGCAGATGTAATGCGCGGTGAAGAGACGCAGATAGCAGGGCTAATACACGGTCGATCCGACTATGACGGGGTCGTCTGTCTGCCTGGGACTCACTGCAAATGGGCGCGCATCAATCAGGGGCAGGTCGCTGAATTTCAGAGTTTCATGACCGGTGAACTTTATGAGCTGCTAGCTAAGAGCTCCGTGTTAAGGTTTTCAATTCTGGATGACGATTGGCACAGCGATTCGTTTGACGAGGCCGTGCTCACAGCACTAGATGGGCCTGTTTCTATCACCGGACGCCTGTTTGGCCTGCGTGCCGAATCGCTTGTGAGTAAAACTGGCGGGCATGGCAGTGCGGCCCGCCTTTCAGGGTACCTAATAGGTTTAGAGTTGGCGTCGGCACGTCGATTCTGGGAGTCAAGCGAGGTGTCGATTATTGGCGCTTCAAAATTGGCAAAGCACTATCAACGCGCGCTGAGGTTAGCGGGCTCTAGTGCCCAACTACTAGACACTGAAACAATGACCCTGGCCGGACTTAGAGCGGCCTACTCAGCATATAAGGTGGAGTCTGATGTCTGATAGAGAGTTAATTGCAATCTTGCGTGGCATCACACCAGATGAGTCGGTTGCCGTTGCTAAGGCCCTAATTGATGCTGGTTTTAGTCGTATTGAGGTACCGTTGAACTCACCTGATCCCCTGACCAGTATCAAGCGGATGGTTGATGCTGTGGGTGAGGTTGCACAGGTCGGTGCTGGAACTGTATTAAACACCGAGCAGGTTGAGGCGGTGGCAGCGACTGGCGCAAAGCTCATCGTATCTCCCAATACAAATGCAGCGGTTATTCGTCGCACCAGAGAGCTAGGCCTCTACTCCTACCCCGGTGTAATGACGCCGACAGAGTGCTTCGCAGCAATAGAGGCGGGCGCAACTGGTTTGAAACTTTTTCCAGCTGACCTGGTAGGAATGGCTGGGGTTAAAGCCTTTCGAGCGGTGCTACCGCCAGAGATGAAACTCTATGCTGTTGGAGGAGTGGCTGCTGACAACTTAGGTCACTGGCGCAGTGCAGGTGTAAATGGCTTTGGTATTGGTAGCTCGCTTTACAAATCGGGCAGAAGCCTTGACGAGGTCAGCCGAATCGCAGCGCAGTTGGTAAGCGCTTACGACGCACTCTAAAATTATTCGGGAGAATCCCTGTGAGACCTGAACTTGGTTGCTGTTACTACCCAGAGCACTGGCCCGAAGAGCGCTGGTCTGTGGACGCTCAAATGATGGCCGAGTCGGGACTCTCTTGGGTGCGAATTGGGGAATTCGCCTGGAGTCGTCTGGAGCCGACTCCAGGTGACTACCAGTGGGAGTGGCTTGATCGTGCCATCGCTACCTTAGCTGATGCGGGTCTAAAAATCGTGCTGGGAACGCCTACAGCCACACCTCCGCGCTGGATGCAGAAACGCTATCCCGATATGTTTGCGGTTGATCGTGATGGAAAAGCGCGTGGTTTTGGATCTCGCCGGCACTACTGTTTCAGCCACCAAGGCTACCGTATAGCTTGTGCTGAGATTGTCGAGAAGCTAGCTCAGCGCTACGCCGCACACCCGGCAATTCAGGCCTGGCAAACGGATAATGAATATGGCTGTCATGACACAGTCCGCTCCTATAGTCAGAGTGCTTTGACTCAATTTCGGATCTGGCTTAAGGCGCGCTACCAATCTATCGACCAGCTCAATAAAGCTTGGGGTACTGTTTTTTGGTCGATGGAGTACAGTAGTTTTGATGAGATAGAGCTGCCCAACCTCACGGTGACAGAGGCTGCTCCTTGTCATGAGCTCGATTTCAAACGCTTCAGTTCAGATGAGGTGGTTAGCTTCAACCGCCTGCAGACCGATATTCTGCGCCGCTACACCGCTGCGTCGTTGATACATAACTACATGGGTCGCATCGTTGAGTTCGATCACTTTGCTGTTGGTGCCGATCTCGATGTTGCCAGTTGGGATGCCTACCCACTCGGCTTCCTTGAAGACCGCAGTGATTATGGCGAAGAGTGGCGCGCACGTTTCGTAAGGCAAGGCGACCCAGACTTCCAAGCGTTTCACCACGACCTTTACCGAGCAGTAGGGCGCGGACGTTGGTGGGTGATGGAACAGCAACCCGGCCCGGTGAACTGGGCGCCATTCAATCCTGCACCCTTAGACGGTATGGTGCGCCTCTGGAGCCTTGAGGCTATCGCGCATGGGGCCGAGGTGGTGAGTTACTTCCGCTGGCGCCAGTTACCCTTCGCCCAAGAGCAGCATCATGCAGGTCTTTTAACGCCGGATGGTCGCGCTGCTCAGGGGCTCCGAGAGGCGCAGCAGACTGCTGCGGACATAGAGGCTTTGGGCACCTTAGAACCGGCGGTTGCTGTTGTCGCTATACTCTTCGATTACGAATCGGCTTGGGCTTGGCAAACCCAGCCTCAGGGGGCCAGCTTCGACTACTTCAGATTGGTGTTCGAACAGTATCGGGCACTGCGTCGCTTAGGCTTGAGTATTGATATCGTCTCTCCAGCGCAGTTGGGCGAGCAGCACTACAAGCTGCTGCTAGTCCCTGGACTGATGAGTATTGATGACGCTCGACTTGAGCGTATCGAAGCCGCTGCCGATGTCGTGCTGTTGGGGCCCAGAAGTGGCAGCCGAACAGAGCATTTCCATATCGACCTTAACCAGCCTCAGGGCTTTTCTGCATCGGTAGAGTGCGTTGAGTCTTTGCGTTCCAGCGCTGGATACGCGGTGGGTGATGGGCGACTCGAGCATTGGTTTGAGCATTGTAATGCCGATGAAGCTAGTGTGTCTCTGACGTCAGACTCCGGTGCTCCGGTGCTGCTGCGTAGTGGCAGTAAATACTATCTTTGCGGCTGGCCCAATGAGCAGCTAGCAGAACAGATATTGACTGCTCTTCTTGAGCTAGTTGGAGTGCCAACCAAAAGCCTACCGGGTGGGCTGCGGTGTCGAGATACAGCGACCCATCGTTTTTGGTTTAATTACGATAACCGAAATTTGGAGTATGGCGATAAGAGGCTGAACCCTGCAGAGGTTTATATTGAGACGCTTTAGACGTCGCTCATTAGCTCTCGTAGCTGGTCGAGCGGCAGTGGTCGCTCAAGTAGGTAGCCTTGAGCGATAACTTTCCCCATAGACTTGAGTGCATCCAACTGCTCTTGAGTCTCGACCCCCTCGGCTACCACCTCAAGCTTCATGCTTTCGGCGAGGTTTAGGGTGAACTTAACAATGTTTAGGCAGTGCTCGTCCGTCAGCATCTTCTGGACGAAGAGTTGGTCTACTTTTATCTCAGTAGGGCGGAAGCGTTGGATATAGTCGAGGCTGGCGTAACCGGTACCGAAGTCATCAATCGAAACCCCGAATCCTGCTGCACGAATATCTGCGAGAACCTCATTGGCCTGCGCTTCATTGGCTACGAACGCTGTCTCGGTAACCTCAATAATCAGTTGTTCGTACCCTACCTCTTGCGCATCCACCAGGGATCTCAGGCGGTCTAAGAATCCCGACTTTTGCAACTGTATACCTGAGACGTTGACCGACATTGTTAATCGCTGAGCGTACTCCGATGAGAACTCCTTGAGCGTCTGGCATGCCTGCTTCAATACCCACTCGCCAATTGGCTCTATGAGTCCATTACTCTCCGCCAGCGGGATAAACAGATCGGGTGGCACCGGTCTTTTGTCGCCCATTCGCCAGCGTAAAAGTGCTTCAAAGCCTTTGATAGTTAAGCTGTCGGCCCAGTATTGCGGCTGGTAGAAGAGTTCAAATCCGTCAAAATCATGCTCTACAGAGTGACGTAGGGCGTTCTCTATCTCGAGATGTCGTACGATAGAGTCGTTCATATCGCTGCTATAAAAGAGCGTTTGGATGTTTCGAAGTTTCTTCGATTCCAGCAGCGCGATATCGGCAAAACGTAACAGTGTGGCGGCATCCTCCGCGTCCTGCGGGTATCGTGATACACCACAATGGATAGTAAGATGTTGTTCATCATCGGTTGTGAAGAAGGGACTAGCCATAGCATTCATGAGACGTTCGATGATGTTCTCTGCCCGCTCTCTACTGCAGTTGCGGGCGCAGATAAGGAACTCATCGCCACCCCAGCGGGACATATATCCGTGAAGCATTGCGACTGAGTTCAATCTGCGAGCAACTTGCTTTATTAGATTGTCGCCCTGCTCATGGCCATGCACCTCGTTGACGCTTTTGAAACCCGCAATATCGATTAAGATGAGTGTGACCTCAGTTCCCTCTTCGGCAGCCTGATCCAAGGTTTTCTCCACGGCGCGAATGCCAGCTTCACGATTCGGAAGCCTCGTAAGGGGGTCAAAATTTCGCAGGCGCTCAAGGTTTTTGTCGCGGTTCTTCTGTTCGGTAATATCATCGAACATCGCAATATAGTGAGTTACCTCACCTTGGGCGTCAGTCAGTGCGATGATCGTGAGGTGCTCGGGGTAGATGCGTCCAGACTTGTGCTTGTTCCATATTTCACCACGCCAGCTACCATGCTCTCGTAGTGAGACATTCATGTCGTCGTAGAACTCTTCTTGGTGGCGGCCCGAACTGAGAATTGAGGGCTTATTTCCCAGCGCTTCCTCTTCACTGTAGCCGGTGAACTCGCTGAAGGCTCTATTTACTCTGATGATCTGTCGCTGGGCGTCAGTAACCATAATCGCAAGGCTGTTATCGAAGAACATTCTCTCGGCGAGAAGAAGCTCTCGGTTCTTATGGGTCAAATCGTTTACAAGTTTGGTTAGCGAGCGGGAGAATCGAGCTACCTCTGAGTTACCCTCCAGTTCCGGTATGGCAGCGTGCGCCTCGCTTTCACGAATCCTATCAGCCAGCTCGGCGAGCTCCTCGAGTGGTTTGAGGGAGCGTTTGACTGCAAACCAGATTAACAGCATAAAGGCGGCAAATATGATCACTGAGCTGATAACTATCTGCCTTGCTATCACGCTAGCCGGCTTATAGACAGCCGATATAGGCTTGCGTGCAACGACCGACCACCCAAGGGTTGGGCTATTTACCGGTTCGTCTGGGTGGACGGTGACCGTAAGGTAGTTCTCTGCGTCTGGCCAGGTAAGCTGTTTACTGCTGAAGCTTGCCTGATCGTTTAGCTGACGTTTGAAGAAGGTCTCTACATCCTGCTGTTTATTGGGCGAGTTAGAATCGCTATCAAGTATCAAATTGCCGTCGGAGTTGAATACAAGTATCTCAACATCAGGATCATTCAACTGCAGAAGCATGTCCCGCTGCAGTTCATGTGCCCACTCCAAGTTCAGGTGTGTGCCGATGACATACTTAACATCTCCGTTTTCACCTTTGATGGGGGCTGAAATATCAACCAAACGTAGCGGTAAGCTTTCGTCATCACCTGATGAGAGTAGTTTTGCTAATAAGATTGCTTCGTGAGCATCGCCAAAGTAGAGCGCTTTGGTGCCCTCGGTGAACCAGTTGCGCTGTGCAACAGAGGCATCGACCAGGAGATTATCGGCATCCTGAATTATGGTGCCCTGCATATCCACAAGACCAACCCATGCATAGTGCGGATACGCCTCTTTTATGTAGCTAAGCAGCTCTCTAATTTCGTCGTTGGAGAGCTCTCCCTCTTCTAAGATTGGCAGCTCTGCAAAAAACTGCACTTCGTCGGCACGTGCGCTAAGATCGTTGCGCAGATTGAAAGCCATGCGGCCGGCGGTATTGCGCAATATAGTTGTTTGATCTCGCTCCACCTGCTCGCGAGTGAGAATCAAACTACTCTCTGTAAGAAAAAAGGTGCTAACTAAAGCTACTCCCAAAATGAGAATAACTAGTCGCATTTTGAGACTCATATTGCGCATGGGCGATCTTAAAATTTGAACATCTAGATTAACCCTAGTCGAGGGACTTCCAGAGCGCAAAGATATCGCACAATTAGCCCCGCCCCTCGTGACTATGAAGCATTATCAACTTCCGTTTCGCGTTGCAGCCGCCACATCTGAGCGTAGCGGCCGTCTAGTGCGAGCAGTGTCTGATGATCACCTTGCTCTATAATTTCGCCGTTCTCCATAACTAGTATCTGGTCTGCATCGATAATAGTGGATAGTCGGTGCGCAATTACTAGGCTTGTGTGATTGCGTGTGAGCGTATCAAAGGCTTCAAGAATTGACTTCTCGGTGGCAGAGTCGAGCGCTGAGGTCGCCTCATCAAAAAGCAGAATCGGCGGCTTTTTCAGGATCACTCGAGCAATTGCGATGCGCTGTTTCTCGCCGCCGGAGACTTTTAACCCGCGTTCTCCAACCTTGGTCTCCACTCCTTCGGGAAGCGCGTTTATGAAATTCTCTAGATTGGCGAGGCGGATCGCCTCTTGAATCTCTTCGGCAGAGGCACTTGGGCGTCCATAAGCGATATTGTTGTAGATACTGTCGTTGAATAGCACAGTGTCCTGGGGTACCACCCCAATTGACTGACGAAGACTCAACTGCGTGTGCATCTGAATAGCTTGCCTATCGATACGAATTTCGCCTGACTGCAGGTCATAGAATCTGAACAGCAGGCGTGCGGTGGTAGATTTGCCTGAGCCGCTTGGCCCTACGATAGCCACTTTCTGCCCCGGCTCTATCTTGAAACTTAGGTTCTTCAGAATGGGTCTATCAGGGTTATAGGCGAAATTAACCTTATCGAACTCGATACTCCCCTCGGTCACTTCTAACGGCTTCGCTTCGGCTGCGTCTTGCACACTCGGTGTTCGCTTAAGGAGACCAAACATATTCTCGAGATCTGTAAGGGCTCGGCGTACTTCACGATAGACCATGCCGAGGAAATTAAGCGGCATGAATAACTGCAGAATATAGGCATTCACCATAACGAGTGAGCCGAGCGTAATAGCGCCGCTGGCAACGTCGCGGGCTGCCATCCAGAGTAATAGAATCATCCCCACGGCGATGATAAGCGCCTGTCCGGAGTTTAGTAGCATTAGCGTCATACGCGTTTTAAGGCGGGCGCTCTCCCACTGTTTTAGATTCGCATCGTACTCCTGCGCTTCAAACTCCTCGTTATTGAAGTACTTTACTGTCTCGTAATTCAGAAGGCTGTCCACAGCGCGAGTATTTGTTTGCGAGTCGAGCTGATTCGCTTCGCGCACAAAGCGGTTGCGCCACTCCGTAGTAAGAATGGTGAAGTAGATATAACAGCCGACACTGATCAGGATGATTAGCGCATACCAGAGGTCGAAATTGACCAGCAGAATGGCAGCCACCATGCCGAGCTCGATAAGCGTCGGGACGATATTGAACACCAGCATCCGCATGAGGAAGCTAAAGCCGTTGCCGCCTCGGTCAATGTCGCGCGATATACCACCGGTTTGGCGGGAGAGATGAAACTCTAGCTCCAGCGAGTGGAGATGGCGAAACACTCGTAACACCATGCGTCGCATGGCGCGCTCCGTGATACGGCTAAACACAGCATCGCGAGCCTCGGCAAAGAAGACTGAACCAAAGCGCAGTAGACCGTAAGCCACGATTAGCATGATAGGCACCACCAGAACTGGGTTTTGTGCTTGGTCTAGACCATCTACAATCTGCTTGAGGATCCAGGGCATGGTCACTACAGCGACTTTTGCGAGAATCAGCAGCGCAAAGGCGACCCCCAATCTGAGGCGAAACTCCCACAGGTAAGGCCAGATGGTTTTGATGACCTCGAAGGCTTGGGATAGACCGACAGGGCTCTTATCGGTGGCGCGGGAGTTGGGTCCAGAACGTCGCAAGGCTTAGGGCTCCAAATGATAAGGTGCGCTTTACTTAGCCAGTTCCGCGCCGCAGTGTTCTTCTATAATCTGAATGGCTTCATCATAGTCAAACTCTTCAATCTTAAGAAGCGCCAACTTAAGACACTCTGCGGTAGAGTCTGGAAGTTCATACGCCAGTATCTCCTTGAGTAACGCATCTGATCCCATCGAGAAGGACTTCAACTGGTCCATTAACGCGATAAGACGCAAGCGTAGATCTTCATGGGGGATAGCCGGGAGTTGCTCTGTCTCTTTAGATTGAGAGTGTAATCGGTCAAGTAGCGTTTTGATCTCTGCAACGAGCGCGTCAACTAAAGCGCCTAGTTCGTTAAGTTTGGATGCTTCAACGATGCCGCTCTGGCTCTTAAACTCGGCATCAAGTTCAAACGCCAATCTGGCTATTTCCTCTGCGCCCAGAGTGCCGCACAGACCTTTTAGAGTGTGCGCTGCTCTATGCAGATACTCGCTATCTCCACTCTGTTGCGCCTGATGCAATTGCTCGCTGAAGTCTGTGTAGGAGTTTGCGAAGCTCGCCAGTAGCTTCAAGTAACGCTCTGCAGATTGATCAACTGCATAAAGCCCCACCTCGGTATTGAGCAAGTTGGACTCGAACGCTCGTAGTGCTGCCCAGTCATCTGAGTTTGCCTCAGGTGCTACTTCAATGACGGGTACAGAGGCGTTTTCAGGTAGCCAGCGTACAAGAACTCTGAATAGATCATCAGTAATGATGGGTTTAGATACATAGTCCGACATGCCAGCGGTTTCGGCTTCCGCTTGATCGGAGAGTAGGGCGTTCGCCGTCATCGCTATTATGGGGAGCTCAGCGTATTCGGACTGCAGGCGTATCTGTCGGGTCGCCTCATAGCCATCCATAACGGGCATCTGTATATCCATTAATATAGCGTCGAAGGTTGACTGTTTCAGCGCCTCAAGTGCTTCAACACCATTTTCGGCAAGGGTCACTTGCATGCCAATACTCTCCAGCAAGTCCTGCGCAAGCTGCTGGTTTACCTTGTTATCTTCGACGACGAGAAGTCTGGCCCCGCTGACGCGCATGATTGCGCTGCGTAACTCATCTCTAAGCATTTTCGCATCGCTCTGGAGTGGGACACTCGAAACCTCTAAGGGCAGTACGAAGCTGAAGACGGATCCTTTGCCGGGCTTCGAGGTAACACCAATTGTCCCGCCCATCAATGTGACCAACTGCTTGCAGATGGATAGCCCCAGACCAGTCCCGCCAAAGCGTCTAGCCGTGGAATCGTCTGCTTGTGAGAAAGAGCGGAACAGGCGGCTAATTTGCTCGTCGGTTAAGCCGATTCCAGTATCGCTGACAGCAAACTCGATCCAATTTTTACCGTCGGCTTCTTCCACGAGGCGAACGGAGATCTGTACCTCTCCCTCCTCGGTGAATTTGATCGCATTGCTTGCGAGGTTCAGCAGTACTTGCCCGATACGCAGAGGGTCACCACAATAGCCGGACTCTAATTGTGGGTCTATATCTAGCTTCAATCTAAGAGAGCGCTTCTCTGCCTGCATTTTCACCAGAGTCATAAGTCGATCAAGCACGTCGTTGAGGGCAAAATCGACCATCTCAATATTGAGTTTTCCCGATTCGATTTTTGAAAAATCAAGAATATCGTTGATGATCTGCAGCAGAAGTAACGCTGAGTCGTGCACTTTTCCGAGATACTCACGCTGATGTTCGGTCAGGTCGCTACGCTCGAGTAACAGGCTTGTAAAACCGATTATAGAGTTCATTGGAGTGCGAATTTCATGGCTCATATTCGCAAGGAAGCTCGATTTTGAACGCTCTGCGGCCTGTGCCTCTTTTACAGCAGTTTGTAACTCTTGCGTCCTAGCGACTACGCTCTCCTCAAGCATATCGCGCTGTGCCGCTAACGCCTCGTTCAACCGGTTGGCCTCATCGTGAGAGCGTTTGAGAGACTGCTCGCGCACATGGATCTCTGCTGATACGCGAGATAGATAGCGGGATATGCGCCCCAATTCATCGTCGGTAGTTACGTGAGAGACCCGGTCATAGCGTTGATGTTTCAGCGCGTCCATCTGGGCATTGAGGGCAGCTAGGGGCGAGGCGACGAAGTGTGTAATCATCCAGCGTACCAGCACAATGCTGCCGGTGGTCACGAGCAGAAGAATCCATAAAAGCTTGTTCTGACTCTCTTCCAGCTTGGCTTCAAATTCGGGGTCCATCAGGGTGGCGATGAGATATTTTGTTCCTGTATCGGTCTCTATAGTCAGAGATGCCTGGTCACCTAGGGATGATTGCACAATTTTGAGATCGCCCTTTTCGTACCAGCTCTCAAATGGCGTGACGGGTGTATCAGCGGCAACATCGGAAACAAGTTGCAGTCGGATGTTGAGATCATCAGAGAGTTTGGCGAGCGCTGCTGTAGAGAGTGAGAAGGCGAACTCTACATAGCCGCTGATTTCAGATGTGTATTGATCCAGTACTGGGGCGATTAGCCGCTGCGATAACACGCCCTCCTGCATGGTCCATGCTCTCTTAGGCTCAGTAGGCAGGGAGTCGTTCGTCCGCTCAGCTAGATGGACGCGGATGTACGAGTGCTCATGCGTTACGGGATGAGGGGTAAATTCAGCGGTTTGATCGCGCCGGGCCATAATTTGTGGTTTACCAGCATCGAAAGAGAGGTATCCTTGCTCCATCTCTGATGAGGTTTCAAGAGCAAAGGCGATCAGTTCGCCCTGTTTGTCGAACAAGCCTGCGTAAGACTGTGACGCGATGGATATATCGTCATAGAGTTTTTCTGCCAGGCTACGTTTCTCTTCGTCCAGCAGGTAAGTGTTGTATTTGCTTTTGTCTTGGTACTCATTGACCAGTAGCAGGCCAGCTTGAGTCTCTTCGCTCTGTGCAACAAAAGTGGCAGATTCGTTGAGCTGTGCACGCTCAATTTCTAGCAGATTGTGGACTCGCTCTACTGCATGGTTGAGCTGACGGTAGGAGGCTTCCGAGTGGCTATCGCGGATAACCTCCCCGAAGTACCATCCAAGGCCGAGCACAATTAAAAACACCCCTGCTGAAATCAGCAGGGAAAGTTTTGTGATTAGGGACCAGCCAGTGAGTAGCCTTGGGTTCATAGCGCCTTCTTCGCTCTATACGCTCTTGGCATACCGAGGTCAGAATACCGGGGTGACCTGGTTGGCATTCGTCTGAGTGACGAGCTCAACCGGTATAGAGATATGTTTTTCTACGGGCTCCTCGTTGAGAAGCTGCAGAGCCACTTTCGCCGCCGCTTTACCACCTAAAGGGAAAAGTACAGAAGCGGTCTGCTCACCCGCGAGTATCGCCTGTTTTGCCTCGGTAACGTAATCACAACCTACGCTTATCAATGAGTTAGCTGCAATATCGTACTTTGGCAGTGCTGCGCGCACGCCACTGAGCATTGAATCACTCTCCGCAAAGATGGCATCAACGCGTTCACCTGATGCGAGTAACTTATCCATTTCGAGCAGAGCATCTTTGCGCAGGTAATTACCTGTACGTTTTATCACTTCGATCTCGGGATAAGCAGCAACTACGTCTAAGAAACCCTTAGTGCGTAGTTGGGTGACATCTGCTGTAAGTATCCCCTCGAACAGCAGAACTTTGCCAGATCCGTCCAATTTTTCAGCGATATACTGACCGCCTATTGTGCCAATCTGTTCGTTATCTGAGTTGATGAAGGTCGTGTAATTTGTACTGTTTATGCCTCGGTCAAGAACGATTACATCGATCCCCGCTGCCATCACTTTGTCGACTGCCGGTACAACTGCATCCGCATCATTTGTGCCCAGGATAAGTACGTCGATCTGCTTTGGGATAGCTGAGGTGATGTCTCTAATCATGCGCGCTGTGTCGCCCTTAGCATCGGTGTAGCTAAAGTTGACCTCAGGGTGTTGCTGCAGGGTGTCGCGTACTTCAAATACCTGGTTGCGGCGAAAGTCGTTGGCAAGGGTATCTTGGGCAAACATCACTTTGCCACTAGGGGCTGCCAGTGCTGCAACGGGCAGTGACAGATAGGCGGTTAGTAACAGGGCAGCGCGTTTTAATGCGGTCAGTTTAAGCATATATAACCTTTCTACTACAGGGGATGTTGTGAGCGAGTGATTCAACTAACGCTATGGAGGTCGTCGGCAAACACCTCAGCCGTTTCAAAGAATTCACTCTTGCATGCGATGAAGGCGTCTACTACGCCCGGGTCAAAGTGTGTTCCCTTGCCATCAAGGATAATTTGGTAGGCCCGTTCTAGTTGAATTGGCTCTTTATAGACACGCCGACTGGTGATAGCGTCAAACACATCCGCAACGGCCATCAAGCGCGCGCCTACGGGGATCTCTTCTGAGCGCAGCCCGTTAGGATAGCCAGTGCCATCCCAACGCTCGTGGTGGTAGAAGGCGATATCTCGGGCGACGTAGAGAAATTCAAAGGCATCTGATGACGTTCGATCAGATTGCTGGGTCTGTCCGTTCATCACTAATTGCACCGCGCGATCTATCGCATTCCCACCAATGGCCGCGTGACGTTTCATGATCTCAAATTCATCAACTGTCAGCTTACCGGGTTTGAGAAGGATCGCATCGGGTATACCCACCTTGCCAATATCGTGCAGCGGAGCTGCGCGCACAACATCCGATAGCGGCGTGTGAGCGAAGTAGCTGGCGTATGGTTCAATGTTGCTTAGATGTTCACCCAGTATACGCACATAGGTTTGCGTGCGAATGATGTGCAAGCCGGTTTCGTTATCGCGCTCCTCTGCCAAGACGGCCAAGGCGCGTACGGATATATCCCGCACCATCTCGTTTTCGGCGATCCGGCGAGCAACCTCCTCTTCGAGGTAGTTGTTCTGCACATGAAGCCGATCGCGAGCACGTTTGAGCTCTATGTGGTTGCGTACGCGTGCCTTCACAATCGCACTGTTGATAGGCTTCGTGATGTAGTCCACAGCACCCAGCGCCAAGCCTTGGTACTCATCTTCATTACTGTTCATTGACGTAACGAAAACCACGGGAATTGATGCTGTTAAAGGGTCAGCTTTGAGGCGCTCTATCGCCTCGTAGCCGTTCACTTCCGGCATCATTACATCGAGCAAGATTAGGTCAGGCAATGGTTCAATGCGTGCAGCACGCAGACCCTTTTCGGCACTGTTTGCTGCACGAACCGAGTAATCTTCGCCAAGAAGGCCTCCCAGTAGCCCCAAGTTCTCTGGGCTGTCATCCACTATAAGCACGGTTGGTTTAGGCACGAACTCCCTCGAATCTCTAATCGCTCTGTCAGCGCGTTACTATTCACCCTAGCCCACTAGAGAATCGCGCTAAATAGTAGGCGGGTAGAACCAAAGTCTGAGCAACTTTAGTACAGTTTCACTGTTTTGTGTGTCTAAATTGTAGATCAGAAACAGCTATCTGACGTTTTGTTGATCTGGATCTATGGTGTCGAGCTCAGAGTGGTCTATGGTTTGAGAGTTACACCTCATGCACCGCTCTAGCTCTCATAGTGAAATGCGAATAAGTCCACCTAGCAGAGGCTTGCAGGCGCGTATTGATGTTGTCTACTGCAATAGTGCAAAATCCGAGTTGGCGGGTGCTTTTACGCAGATCGCTTGCACACTGCGCATCTGCCGCTGAGGGTGTTCCTTCGCTTGTTTAATGAGCAGTTCGCGCTCTTCAAAGCAGTCTGACATCAGGGGGAAGTGCCCCTGTGTTGAAGCCTCCATCTCTGAGGGTGAGATTAGAGTGACGAGAATGAGAACGAATCCCATATTTTGCCCCTTGAGCGTCTAACGCCCGTCTTAGGTTGCTCAAATAAACAGTGCTTTATAAAAGCTACGGCACTTTTAGGCTTCAAGATCTGTTGTACCTACACTCTCCACTAACCAACGTCCGATCTGTTTAGCACTAATAATCTCTACAGGGTGATTTGCCTGTACCACGCTTTGCGGCATCGATGCGAACTTAGCGTCCTCTGGATCCTGAACCAGGGTAATTCCACCCAAATCGTACAGCACCTGCGCGCCGCGCATACCGTCATTCAAAGTTCCAGAGAGTACAACCGCGATGGCATTGTCTCGGTACTCTGTAGCCAGTGTCATGAAGAGCGCATCTATAGAGGGGCGAAATCCGGAATCACGGACCAGATCAGAGATCTCCAATCTGCCGTGGGAGAGGAGTACATGCTTAGCCCCAGGCACAACGTAAACCACGCCCGGCGTCGGCTCTATGCCGCTCTCAGCGTGACAGATCTCTAGAGAGATGTCTGAAAAGAGGTCGAGCGTGTTCTTTAATCTTGACTCAGGCCCACTATGCACGGCGACTATAATTGCTGCCGCGAAGTTTGGTGGCAACTCCCTTAACAGCTCTCTTAGCGGCTCCAGCCCGCCAGCGGATGCGCCTATTGCTACTACCTTATTAGCCACAGTTACTCCTCTCGTTACCCACTAAGCGTGGCACAGAATTCACTTTCTAGCATGGGGCAGTTGAGTTCAGGTGCTCTAGATAGGCTATGATGCAGCTTTAAGTGACGCCGAGGATGGCAACATGGCTGTAACAATTAATGAGACCTCCTGGCCGCAGCTACAGCGTTTGAGGTTTATAGAGCGCCAATTGCTTTGGGATCGTGAAGTAACTCTGAGCATGCTTACCGGTGCTTTTGGAATCTTACGTCCGGAAGCGCTGGACTCTATCAAGACCTACATAGAGCTGGCCCCGGAAAATGTTCGCCCGTTCGAGCCATCTGACCGCAGCTACAAGCCTACCGCAAGCTTCAAACCCAAGCTCATACCCGACTCTGCCGATTCTCTATTTACCATCGCGCGCTTGGCGGCGCCGTCTAACCCAGACTTCTACTCCGTGCCGGTGCTCAACAGAAGTACCGCGCCAGGGACCCTGGCCGCTATTCTCACAGCGATTGAGCATCGCGTGCGCTTTGAAGCTGTGTATGTATCCATGCAGAATCCTGAAGGGACACGCCGATCCCTTACCCCGAGCGCTATTATAAGTGCGAGCAACCGACTCCACGTACGCGCCTACTGCTGGGAGCGCCAGGGATTTCGAGACTTCGTATTGAACCGCTTTCGCACCACGCCTCAACTACAAATGGGAGAGCCGGACCTGCTGCCACAGGATAGTGCCTGGGAAGAGACCCTAGAGGTGAGGTTGATCGCCAACCCCAGCCTTTCTACTGCGCAGCAAGCCCTAATTACAGACGACTATGATCTCAATCAGCTCGAGCCGTTCAAGATTCGAAAAGCACTGATAACCTACTTCCTACAGGCGAACCTGCTACCGACCAGCAGCGCAGAGCTAGACGAAGCAGCCCAGATGCCACAACGCTTTCCAGTACTTGCAGTAAGTGCACAAAGCAATGAGAGCGTCGTCGCCTTCGCTTTCTGATTCGTTGTTAGGCCGATAAAAGTTAAGAAGTGAAAAAATAGCTCAGATTGCTAATTTCTTTGTTTACGAAACCGGTTTCGAAAAATATATTCTCCGAAATCGGTTTCGCTAAAAATAAAAAAACGAAGCAATGGCACCAAAAAAACCTATAACAATTACTGATTTGTCGCTGCAACTCGGGCTTGCAAAGAGCACGGTTTCAAAGGCATTGCGCGATAATCCAGAAATATCTAAACGGACGATTGCGCGTGTAAAAGAGTATGCCGAGCGAGTGGGTTACCAGCCTTCGTCACTCGCTCGTGCAATTCGCACTGGTCGCGCCCATTCAGTTGGATTAGTTCTGCGCACTAAAGGCAGTAACTCCCATAAGCCCTTTCTCTCAACCTTCGTTGATGGAATTTCTTCTCGGCTGTCTGAGAATCACTACACGCTTACAATCGCAACGGCCGACACCGAAGAGGGTGTTGTCGAACGCCACGCCGAGCTGATTGCGCGAAAGGCCGTCGATGGGTTTGTGATACCACGTACCCGCCCTCAAGACCGCCGTATCGCTTTGCTTCTAGATGCTGAAGTGCCGTTCACCCTGTTCGGGCGCACGGGCGAGGACGCATACTACTCCTGGTATGACATTGATCAAAAGCTCTGTTATCGAGAAGCTGTAAGGCATCTCCATACACTTGGGCATCGATCTATCGCCTACTTGGGTGGTGACCCCGAGTACTACTATGAGACGCTACGTAGCAGTGGCTTTAATGAGGCCGCTCGAGAGTTTGCTGATCTGAAAACCCATGTTGTAGACGGCTGTATCGAACCCGAAGATGGCGAAAAGCAAGTTAGAGCCCTGCTCGCGCTCGACTGTCCCCCTACGGCCTTTGTGTGCGCTTTAGATCGCGTTGGGCTCGGTTGCATAAGACAGACTCGACTTTATGGCCTTTGCCCAGGTCGCGATATTTCGGTTGTCGGTTACGAGATGACGCCAGAGGGACAGTACGCTGAGCCTCCGCTCTCCAGCTTCTTCGTGGATACCTATGCAGCCGGCTACAGAATTGCCGACTTTCTAATGCAACAGTTCAACGGAATTCCAGCCAAAGACCTGCAACAGCTGGTTAAGGCGGTACCAACCTGGCGAGGTACGGATGGCCCGCCAACCTACTCACCTGCCGAATTGGCAGATCATTTGAAAAACAATATGTGAGGAATCCACAATGTTTAAACGTTCTAAAACTATCAAAGTGTTCGCTACATCGGCGTTGGCACTGGCGATCTCTGGCGTAGTTAATGCAGATACACTGCGTTTCTGGACGACTGAGGAGCAGCCTGAGCGCCTGGCGAAACAGCAGGAGATGGCAGCTGAGTTTAAAACCAAGACAGGAGTTGAGGTTGAAGTCATTCCCGTCACGGAAAAGGATCTGGGTACACGCGCAACAGCCGCTTTTGCTGCTGGTGACTTGCCGGACGTAATCTACCATACGCTGCAGTATGCACTGCCTTGGGCTGAAGCAGGTATTCTCGATACCGACGCTGCAACTGAAGCTGTTGAGAATCTTGGTGCATCAACGTTCGCCCCTGGTGCGCTCAGTCTCGCTGCTGTAGCTGATGGCTATGCGGCTGTACCTGTTGATGGATGGACTCAGATGATCGTTTATCGAAAAGATCTGTTTGAAGCCAAAGGTCTTCAGGCTCCGGATAGCTATGAGGACGTACTCGCCGCGATCGAGGCGCTCCACAATCCGCCTGAAATGTTTGGTTTTGTAGCGGCAACCAAAGTGGATGAGAACTTTATGAGTCAGGTTCTCGAACATGTCTTCTTGGCTAATGGTGTAACACCGGTAGACGCCAATGGCTTCAAACCACTCGATGAGGCTAAAACTACAGAGGTTCTAGATTTCTACAAAGCGATCAGTAAAGCCTCTCCAGAAGGAGAACTCTACTGGAAGCAGTCCCGCGAACTCTATTTTGCTGGTAAGGCCGCAATGATTATTTGGTCTCCGTTCATCCTTGACGAATTGGCAGGTCTGCGTGATTCAGCGCCACCTACAATTAACGATGACCCAACATCAACCGAACTAGCAAGCAAGACAGGTATCGTGACTAAGTTTGCGGGTCCTTCTAACCCAGAGGGCGCTGCATGGGGTGATGTGCGTTACTTCGGTATCACTACCGGCGCTGACGTTGATGCAGCTATCGACTTCGTAGAGTACTCATTGGATGCTGGTTACACACAAACACTCTCAATCGCTCCAGAAGGCAAATTCCCTGTTCGCCGTGGCGACAAAGGGGACGGGTCTAAATATGTTAAAGCTTGGGAACAACTACCTGTAGGTGTTGATCGTAAAGCGCCACTAAAAGAGTTGTATGCGCCAGAGATGATCAACGAAATTGTTGGTGGTTTGGATAAAGCTCAACGCTGGGGCGTGACAGAAGGTCAACTTTCGTTGGCATCTAAAATGATCAACTCTCAGGTCATCAACCGCTTAGTGCGTGAGTACATCGACGGTTCTCGCGACGCCTCTTCAACTGTTGCCGCGATGAATGTAGAGCTGGCTAAGATCAACTAACACTCTGCAATCCAAATGCCGGGTTAGCCACGCTGACCCGGCCATATATTCTGTTGAGAGATTATGAACATAGCTCCTCCAAAGGGTGTAGGCCCTTTAGCAAAACGCGAAGCTTCGCTTGCGTGGAAGCTACTCAGTCCTACGCTGATTATTGTTGCGCTAGTAGTGGTATTACCGCTGCTCGCTATATTTTGGATAAGTGTTAAGCCCGTTGGGTTGGCAGACCTCCGTGCTCCTGAAGTGCGTGTCTACGAGCGTTTACGGGGAGATTTACTGAGTGTAGGTGACACTGGCACTCTCCAATACCGAGTCAGCAACAGTTCGCCGAAATCTTCCATTACGGAAGTTAGTTTTAGCGACGAGATCCCTAGTGGCCTACTTGTTACAGTCAATGATGATCGTTGCTCACTCTCGGGGCAGGTGCTCGCTTGTCAGATTGGTGAATTGCAGCCGGCTGAAAAAGAGCAATTTAAGTTCCCAGTAGAGGTGATTGAGGCTCTGTCTGGCGAACCGGATATTCGTGCAATAGCAGCGGTTACAGAAGGGAAGGCGAGTAGCAGCCTTACCAACAACGAGTTTACATTGGATAACTTCCAACTCATTTTTGATGCCGAAGACTTTTGGGATGTGATGTACGCCACGACGTTCTATACGGTCGTGGGTACTTTAGGTGCTCTTGTCTTCGGGATGTTTGCGGCGCTTCTACTTAACCAAAGCTTCAAGGGGCAGGGGCTGTTTCGTGGTTTTCTATTGTTCCCCTATGTTGCGCCTGTCATTGCTGTCGCGTTCACATGGATCACCCTTTTTGATCCATTCTCAGGCTCAGCAAACGCTCTTTTGATCCAGATGGGAATGGTTGATGCACCGATCAACTTTTTTGGCGAACGAGGGCTTGCGTTGTGGATGGTAACAATATTTGAGATCTGGCGTTACTTCCCCCTCTCGTTCCTATTCATTCTGGCGCGAATGCAGTCGATTGACTCCGAGATGTATGAAGCCGCTGATATTGACGGTGCCTCGCCGTTGCAAAAGTTCTGGGCGCTCTCTATTCCCCAGCTTCTTGGCATTCTTTCCATCTTGTTTCTGCTTCGATTCATTTGGACCTTCAATAAATTCGACGATATTTTCCTACTGACTGGAGGAAACGCGGGCACGCGAACCCTGACCGTGAACGTTTACGAGCAAGCCTTTGCGATCTCTAATATCGGAGCGGGTGCTGCCGTTGCAGTTGTCGTTTTCGCAGTTTTACTGGTTTTTGCGACTCTCTTTATTCGCTTCGTTTCGAAGGAGGAGGGACTATGACATATAAAACATTCCGACTTCCTCTGGCGGCTCTTATAGGAGCACTCTGGTCTGCGACCTTAGGCTTTGGTTTTTCAGTTAGTCTGGCATTTTCCACGGGTGAGGGTTTCTATCCGATATGGTGGGCGCTACTAATTACTGGCGGTCTGACCGCGTTGGTATTAACTCGTCGAAACCAACTGGGCGGGGGATACGCGTCACTTATCGGGTCTTTGGTCTTTGCATTCGTTCTACTGATTCTTACTGGCTTTATGCCATTCGGTATATCACTCGCTGAGGCGCCGCTCGCTAACATCCTAGGTTTAAGCCTATTCGCAGTATTACTGGGTATCTCCCTAAAAATTATGGTGCTGCCTATAAGCCATGAGCGTGTCGACCGACATGACGTTGAATATTCTCTCATCGCTTTTCTGAAGGGATTTGGTTACATATTCTTCACTGCAATCGTGCTCATACCCTTCTTTGTAATGGTGATGACATCGCTGAAATCGCAGCAATCGCTAATGATGAATCCGCTCGACTTCTCCATAGAGCTCTCTCGCGGTTGGGATCTATTTCGCTCTTATGAAGAGTTGTTCAGTAACTTTAACTTCGGCGAATACCTACTTAATTCGGCTCTTGTCTCCGTGGCGACGGTGCTTATAACGCTGCTCTTCAGTGCACCAGGTGCCTACGCAGTTGCTCGCCTTAAATTCAGTGGGCGCGATGCTATGTCTCGCGGGATTCTGCTGATTTACATGGTACCGATGATTGTTTTGGCGCTCCCGATCTATATTGCATTCTCAATGCTAGAACTACGCAACTCTCTTGTTGGGTTGCTGCTTATCTATCCGGTTACGACCATACCCGTGGCGCTTTACATGCTTCAGGGCTACTTCAGGGGCTTACCAGTAGAAGTTGAGGAAGCGGGTTTGATGGATGGACTCTCCCGTATTCAGGTAATAATCAAAATTACTCTGCCGTTGGCTCTGCCCGCTTTGGCTTCGGTAGCGTTGTACGTATTCATGATTGCGTGGAATGAGTTTCTGTTGGCGTTCATGCTCCTGGATGACCCCTCAATCTTTACCCTCACTCGAGGGGTGGCAATGCTCAACTCCTCTGAAATACCAAGGCAGCATCTGATGGCGGGTGCGGTTATCTCGACCCTTCCAATCATGATGATTTTCTTGGTGCTCGAACGTTATATGACAAAAGGACTGACAGCTGGGTCAGTTAAAGGCTAGGTAGATGAATAACATGGCTGCAATAGAAACTTTGAATATTGATGAACGCAACCGCCAGGCGGCTGAGATACTCCGTACCAACGATCGTGGCGGGTATAACATTCCAACAGCAGGGCTTTACCCTTATCAATGGAATTGGGACTCAGCATTTGCTGCGTGGGGGTGGTCGGAGATTGATATCTCACGTGCGTGGCGCGAGCTTGAGACCTTATTCAAGGGGCAGTGGAGTACCGGAATGGTGCCTCACATAATCTTCCACGAGGTGGATGAGGGCTATTTCCCCGGTCCTGATGTTTGGGGAACACACAAAACTCCGCAGACTTCTGGTATCACTCAGCCCCCTGTCGCTGCAACAATAGCGCGCAAGATCTATGAAAAAGCACCACAGGCAGGTCGTGCTTCTGTCGAGCAGCTATTTAAGCCCATGATGGACTGGCATCGTTGGTTTATTGAGCAGCGCGGCGAGTCTGGTGCAATTGCAATCACACATCCGTGGGAATCGGGTCGCGATAATGCACTTGATTGGGAGGCTGCCGCCCAATCTATCGATATCTCTAATGTGGGTGACTACACTCGTCGTGATACCTCGCACGTCAATCCTGAGATGCGTCCTCGCAAAATAGATTATGACCGCTACCTAGCTCTGGTCTACTTGGGCCGCGATGTAGGTTGGGATGAATCGAAGATTCGAGAGCTGAGTCCGTTTAGAGTTGCCGACGTTGGAATGACATTTATCCTCCTGCGTGCCTGTAGAGACCTAGCCTGGTTGGCTGGTGAGATTGGCGAGTCTCGAGTAGAAATTGATGGTTGGATTGCTCACCTAGAGGCGGGCTGTGCGCAGTTGTGGAATGAAGAGCTCGGCTGTTACGACAGCATGGACCTTAAAACCGGTAAGCTGTCTGGAACTAAGAGTGTCGCTTCGTTCCTATGCTGGTACGCGGGAGTCGATCCCAAGAGTACCAAAACTAGTCTAGAACGCGTATTAGAGCTAGCTCCGTTTTCACTTCCCAGTCTAGACCCAGCCTCAAGCCGCTTCGATCCAAAACGCTATTGGCTGGGTCCTACTTGGCCAGTTGTGAACTCAATCGTTGGTCTTGGTTTGGCGGAGCAGGGTGAAGCTGAATTGGCAGAGCGGTTACGTAAAGATACCTTTGAAATGATTCTACAGACTGGATTCTACGAATACTTCAATCCGATGACAGCAGCGGGTGAAGGTGGTAACAATTTTACCTGGACAGCTGCCGTGTGGTTGGCATGGGTTACAAAAGGGCCAGCGTCATGAGTGGACTTGTACTCAAAAGTGTAGAGAAGTGGTACGGCGAAACTCAGGTTATAAAAGGTATCGACCTTGAGATTGCCGATGGTGAGCTCATCATCTTTGTCGGTCCGTCCGGTTGCGGCAAGTCCACACTCCTTCGAATGATTGCAGGTCTGGAAGAGACAAGTCGAGGCGAAGTGTTCATTAATGGTGTGGATATGACCTCTCAGCCACCGGCAAAACGCGGTTTGGCGATGGTGTTTCAGTCCTACGCGCTTTATCCGCACATGAGTGTAGGTGAGAACATGGGCTTCAGTTTGAAATCCGCAGGTGTTCCCAAAGCAGAGATAGCGACCAAAGTGAATGCAGCCGCTGATGTTCTAAAGCTGACTCATCTGCTTGATCGCAGACCTAAAGATTTGTCGGGTGGTCAGCGTCAACGCGTTGCTATTGGCCGTTCTATCGTGCGTGAGCCCACGGCCTTCCTCTTCGATGAGCCCCTGTCGAATCTTGACGCTGCTCTTCGCGTGGAAATGCGACATGAGATTGCTAAACTCCACTCACGTCTCGACAAG
Source organism: Oceanospirillaceae bacterium (assembly GCA_013373575.1). GTDB lineage: Bacteria > Pseudomonadota > Gammaproteobacteria > Pseudomonadales > Balneatricaceae > Marinobacterium_E. Next base: position 22,819 of record JABXHP010000261.1, read on the forward strand.
ACCATGATCTATGTGACACACGATCAGGTCGAAGCAATGACCTTGGCAGATCGAATCGTAGTCTTACAAGGTGGGGTGATAGAGCAGGTCGGTTCGCCCCGTGAACTGTACGAGAGACCTCAAAATCTGTTTGTCGCGCAATTCATAGGTTCGCCAAAGATGAACATCATCGGCGGAGACGAAGTTGATGGTCATTTTCTCGCGGGCGGGGCCGCTTTGCTGGGAGTGCCTAAGGGGGTTTGCCACTTGGGTGTAAGGCCTGAGTCTATCGAATTGGTGGAGCCAAGTGATGCAAGTTTAAGTGGCACAATTGACGTTATTGAGTATTTAGGCTCCGACAACTTTTTGTTTGTAGATACACCGGTCGGGCTGATCAATGTCCGTTGTGATGGGAAACGGCAATTCAAAGTTGGTCAGAGTGTTGGTTTAAGCTTTCTATACGAGCAGTGTCACTTTTTCGACAACAGCGGTCAGCGCGTTTAGCTACAACGAAAAAGGGGGCCGAAGCCCCCTGATACATCGCTAAATCTGTTTAGTGATCGCAGTTTTCACCGCCTTTGCCGCCGCGCTTGCCTTCACCCTGACCGCGCTTGCCTTTGTCCTCACCGCCTTTGCGCTCTTTTTCTGCATGCATCTGGTCGAACTGTGCTACCTGTTCTGAGGTGAGCAGCGCTTTGATCTGTGCTTCCATCTGGGCTTTCATGCCGTCGCGGGCATTTTCGCGCAGATTTTCGCGCTGCTCAGCTGTAGTCGTCTCCAGCATATTTTTGCGGTCTAGCATACGCTGATCGAAAATCTTCTGTATCTCAGCCTGCTGTGCTGCGGTTAGGTTAAGGTTCTGAGTCAGTTTCTCCATCCCCTTGCCTGGGCCACCCTTGTCAGAGTGAGCGTAAACAGCGCCAGAGATCGCGCCAGCAGTAAGGGTAACAGCAGTGATTGCAGCAATGATTGTCTTTTTCATGGTCGTCTCTCCGTTGAGGCTCTTAAC
>JABXHP010000197.1 GCA_013373575.1 Oceanospirillaceae bacterium
AAAGGTATGCTGCCGCGTGATGTCGAGGCGACAGGTGCGCACATACTATTGGGCAACACCTTCCACCTGATGCTGCGTCCAGGTACGGATATCATTGAGCTTCACGGTGACCTGCACGACTTCATGCAGTGGGATAAGCCGATTCTGACTGACTCTGGCGGCTTCCAGGTTTTCAGTCTCGGCAAGATGCGCAAAATTACGGAAGAGGGGGTCTCCTTTCAATCCCCTGTGAATGGCGACAAGGTGTTTGTCAGCCCAGAGGTCTCTATGGAGGTGCAGCGCAAGCTCGGCTCTGACGTGGTAATGATTTTTGACGAGTGTACCCCTTATCCTGCAACGGAACAGGAAGCTGCTGACTCAATGCGTATGTCGCTGCGTTGGGCCAAGCGCTCGAAGGATGCTCACGGTGATAGCCCATCGGCTCTCTTCGGGATTGTTCAGGGCGGTATGTATGAACATCTGCGCGATGAGTCACTCGAGGGGCTCACAGAGCTCGGGTTTGATGGCTACGCGATCGGCGGTCTCTCTGTTGGCGAGCCAAAAGAGGAGATGATCAAAGTGCTAGATCATCTTGCCTGGAAGATGCCGGAAGATAAGCCGCGCTACCTCATGGGCGTTGGCAAACCGGAAGATCTAGTTGAGGGGGTGCGTCGCGGCGTCGATATGTTTGACTGCGTCATGCCAACTCGTAACGCGCGTAACTGTTTTCTCTTTACCCGTAATGGGGTGGTGAAACTGCGTAATGCGGCGAATAAAACGGATATAAATCCGATAGATAGCGAGTGTAGTTGCTACACCTGCCAAAACTTCAGCCGCGCTTATTTGCACCACTTGGATAAGTGTGGAGAGATCCTCGGGTCTCAACTGAATACCATCCACAACCTGCACTATTATCAGGAGCTGATGGCTGGTTTGCGCACCGCCCTTGAACAGGGTAAATTGGGCGCCTTTGTTGACGAGTTCTACCGTTTGAGGGGTAAGGAAACACCACCTCTGGCGGGTGAAAACGCTGAGTAAATTGGTTTTTATATAATGACAATTAGGAGAGCTTAATGAGCTTCTTTATTTCTCCAGCATACGCTGAAGCTGGAGCACCAGCCGGTATGGATCCTGGCATGTTCAACCTGATCTTTTTGGTCGGCTTCGGTCTGATTTTCTACTTCTTCATGTGGCGACCACAGGCGAAACGCCAGAAGGAGCACAAGAACTTGATTGGTGGTCTGACAAAGGGTGACGAAGTTATCACTGCTGGCGGCATCATCGGTAAAGTCGTACGTCTGACTGACGACTACGTTGTACTGGAAGTGAGCGAAGGCACAGAGCTGAAGTTCCAGAAAGTGCACGTCGCGGCTGAGCTGCCAAAAGGCACAATTAAAGGCATCTAATTTGTAGATGTGTTCTCTGGCGCCTGGCGAACAAGCCTCGCGCCTTTTGTTGTTTTTAGATAGGGCGTAAAAATGCTCAATCGTTTTCCTTTATGGAAATCTGCACTGATCATCATTGTACTGTTCTTTGCAGGTCTCTATGCGCTGCCTAACCTCTATCCAGATGATTATGCGGTGCAACTCTCTGGCTCTCGCCAGGATGTAAAGATAGATGAACAGACACTCTCACGCGTTGAGAGTGTACTGAAATCCTCTGGTATCGACTTCAAAGCGACCGAGCTACAAGAACGGGGTGGTCTGATCCGCTTCAGCGACGGCGAGAACCAGTTGCGGGGGCGCGAGGCCTTGGCTGCGGCACTAGGTGAAGGCTATGTCGTCGCGCTGAACCTGGCGCCGACTACACCGCAGTGGCTTAGCGATATTGGCGCCGGCCCGATGAAGTTGGGACTCGATCTGCGTGGCGGGGTGCACTTCCTGCTAGAGGTTGATATGGCCCAGGCTGTGAGCCAGCGTCTGGATGTCTACGTCAGCGATATCAAAGGTAACCTGCGTAAAGAGCGTTTGCGCTACCGTGAGGTTGAACACCGTGATGATGGCAGTCTATCGGTTCGCTTTGCTGATGCAGCCACGCGTGACGAGGCGGAGTCGCTGCTCAAAAAGACCTTCCCTGAGTTTATGCTTACGAACGAGGATGCTGACGACGCGTCTTATCTTTTCGTGAATCTCTCAGAAGCGACTCTACGTGAGATCGAGGATTACGCCATCAAGCAGAACCTCACGACACTGCGAAACCGTGTAAATGAGTTGGGTGTTGCAGAGCCGCTAGTACAGCGCCAGGGGCGTAACCGTATCGTAGTGCAGCTACCAGGTGTTCAGGATGCCGCTGCTGCTAAACGCATCATTGGCAAGACGGCTAACCTTGAGTTCCGCCTCGAAGCTAAGCCTGATGCCTCGCGTGCGACTACGGAGACGTACGAGTTTCGATCAGAGCCGGGCCGCACGGCAGTGCTGGAGAAGGACGTTATTATCACCGGTTCCAGCGTTGCAAACGCACAGTCGAACTTTGATGAGAACGGCCAACCGCAGGTCTCTATCACTCTTGATAGCAAAGGTGGTCAGCTGATGGGGCGCGTCACTCGCGACGCAATCCAGCGCCGCATGGCGGTGCTCTTTGTTGAATATAAATCGCGCATGATCACAGAGACTGTCAATGGTGAAGAGGTTGAGAAGCGTATCCCCTACGTGGAGAAACGTATTATCTCTCTAGCCACTATCCAGAGTGCCTTGGGATCAAGTTTCCGTATTACAGGCCTTGATAACCCTCAGGAATCCTCAGAGCTTGCACTATTGCTGCGCGCGGGTGCACTGGCTGCGCCAATCTACTTTGTAGAGGAGCGTACGGTAGGGCCAAGCATGGGTGCTGAGAACATCGAACTCGGTACGCTCTCTGTGCAGATCGGCTTCGCACTGGTGCTGCTATTCATGCTGGTCTACTACAAGGTGTTTGGATTGGTAGCGAATATCGCACTGACGCTAAATCTTGTGTTGCTGGTAGCGGTGATGTCGATCCTTTCGGCCACGCTTACGCTGCCGGGTATCGCCGGTATCGTGTTGACTGTCGGTATGGCGGTAGATGCCAACGTACTGATATTCGAGCGTATTAAAGAGGAGCTTAAGATCGGCATGCCGGTGCAGTCGGCCATCCATTCGGGCTTCGCGCGCGCCTTTACGACCATCCTTGATGCGAACGTTACCACGCTGCTGGCAGCGTTGATTCTGTTTGCCATGGGTACCGGTCCTGTCAAAGGCTTCGCGATTACGCTGTCGGTCGGCATTCTGACCTCAATGTTCACGGCAATTCTGGTGACGCGTCTGATGATTAATCTCATCTATGGCGGTAAGCAGATTAAGTCGGTGAAAATCTAGGAGCGGGTCATGGCTGAACAAGAAAGAATCTTTAACTTCATGGGTCCGCGTAAGCTGCTGGCCCTAATCTCAGCGGTGATGTTGCTGGTCTCTGTTGCGTCACTAGCGATCAACGGCCTGCGCTTCGGTCTGGACTTTACCGGCGGTAGCTTAGTTGAAGTTGGCTATCAGGAAGCGGCTGATCTGAACGCCATACGTGGTCAGCTCCAGCAAGCGGGCTTCAACGACGCAGTGGTACAGACTTTCGGCGCGAGCACGGATGTCTTGATCCGCTTGGGAGCAACCCACGATCCGCAGTTGGGTGATAAGGTTGTCGCTGCACTGACGACTGATGGTGCAGCGGTAGAGCTGCGCCGTAACGAGTATGTGGGTGCGCAAGTGGGCGAAGAACTGCGCGAGCAGGGTGGCCTCGGCATGCTGCTGGCGCTGGCGATGATCATGGTTTACCTAGCGTTCCGCTTCCAGTTTAAGTTCTCCCTCGGGGCGGTACTTGCACTGGTGCATGACGTGACGCTTGTACTCGGTGTCTTCTCGTTGCTGCAGCTCGACTTTGACCTAACAGTGCTCGCTGCAGTGCTTGCGGTTATCGGTTACTCGCTCAACGATACAATCGTAGTCTACGACCGTATCCGTGAGAACTTCCGTATCATGCGCGTTGCCGACTCCGTTGAGATCATGAACGCCTCACTGTCGCAGACGCTCAGCCGAACCTTGGTTACCTCGTTAACCACTGTATTGGTGTTGATCGCCCTGTTTGTGTTTGGCGGAGAGACGATTCACGGCTTTGCGACGGCGCTGCTAATCGGTATTGGTGTGGGTACCTACTCCTCTATCTATGTAGCGGCGAACCTCCTGCTAGCGATGAACGTTACCAAGGAGGATCTCATACCTCCACCGAAGGAAGAGACTGAAGTCGACGAGATGCCTTAAATCTCGACCTGAAGCCGGCCCCAGTGCCGGCTTTTTTATTGGCACCTAAATAACTGGCAACTCCGGGATAAAAAGCCCAAACTAAGATAACTAACTGAAATAGAAGAGAACGAGCACCGCATGGCGAAGCACTGGCGTGACAAAGACCCCCAAGCCCAAGAAGAAGCACAGAAGTATGACCGACCCGTACCGAGTCGGGACTTTATTCTGGAGTTCCTGCGTAAGTGGGGCGCACCCATAAGTCACGCCTATCTGTGTGATGAGCTTAAACTCAATCATGAGGATGATCGCGAAGCGGTTCGGCGCAGGCTTATCGCTATGTGCCGTGACGGACAGTTAATCACAGACCGGCGCAATCAGTTCTGTCTTATCGAAAAGATGGATTTGATCCCGGGCCGCGTAATCGGTCATCGCGACGGTTTCGGTTTTGTGAAACCGGATGTTGGTGGTGATGACCTCTACATCCACGCACGGCAGATGAAAGAGGTGTTCGACGGCGACCGCGTACTCGTACAGCAGGTCGGATTGGATCAGCGCGGTCGTCCTGAGGGACGAATCATCGAGGTTATCGAGCGCTCTACACGTAAACTCGTTGGGCGCTTTGATGGGCAGAATGGCTTTGGAACTCTGATCCCCGAGAATCAGCGCATCACCAATCAGGTGATGATAATTCCTGACCCTACCTCGGGTCTCACCTATGAAGATGGCCAGTTGGTTGTGGTGGAGATCATCCAGCAGCCAGGCAAGCGTCAACCCGCACGTGCACAGGTGGTTGAGGTACTGGGCGATCACCTAGCTGCCGGTATGGAGATTCAGGTCGCGATCCATAACCACGATATCCCTAACGAGTGGAGCGACGCGGTTCACCAAGAGATTGGTGATTTGACGCCAGAGGTGCGCGAAGAGGATAAACTCAACCGCGTGGACCTGCGTGATCTCCATTTTGTGACTATCGATGGTGAAGATGCGCGTGATTTCGATGATGCTGTATACGCTGAAAAGAAGCGCCTCGGCGGATGGCGCCTCTGGGTGGCTATTGCTGACGTCTCCTACTACGTCCGGCCCGGCACTGCGTTGGATGAAGAGGCGATCAAGCGCGGCAACTCGGTCTACTTCCCCGGTTTTGTTGTGCCGATGCTGCCCGAACTGCTCTCTAATGGGCTCTGTTCGCTGAACCCTCAGGTCGATCGCTTGGCGATGGTGTGTCAGATGACCATCAAGCGTGATGGCTCCCTAGGGGATTACCGTTTCTATGAGGGGATCATCAACTCGAAAGCGCGCCTCACTTACACCAAGGTGGCCAGCATGCTGACGGACGCTGACAGCGACGAAGGCAAGGCGCTGCGTAAAGAGTATGCTGATGTGGTGAAGCCGGTAGAGACGCTCTATGGCCTCTATCACCGCCTACGATCTGCGCGTGACTCCCGTGGTGCAATCGACTTTGATACCACTGAGACACGTATCATCTTTAGCGAAGATCGCAAAATTGAACGCATTACCCCTATACAGCGCAACGATGCGCATAAACTGATTGAAGAGTGCATGTTGGCAGCTAACGTCGCCACTGCACACTTCTTAGAGAAGAACAAAAAGCCAGCGATCTACCGTATACATGAAGGGCCCAAAGAGCAGAAGCTTACCAATCTGCGCGCTTTCCTAGGAGAGCTTGGTCTTAATCTTCCCGGTGGTGAGACGCCCGAGCCGAAGGACTACCTGCGCTTGGCGGAGACTATCGAGAACCGACCCGATCGTCATATCATTCAAACTATGATGCTGCGCTCTATGCAGCAGGCGGTCTATAGCCCCGATAACGAAGGGCACTTTGGTCTGGCGTATGATGCCTACACCCACTTCACTTCACCGATTCGTCGCTACCCAGATCTATTGGTACACCGACTGATCCGCTCGGCGATTCACAGTAATAAACGCAGCTCAATGATTGACCGTCCAGCTAAGTTTGCTGCGAATCCCAAGTTCCATGTCGAGTACGGCATGGAACAGATGCTGCAGTTTGGCGAGCACTGCTCTATGACCGAACGGCGCGCAGATGAGGCCACCCGCGATGTGGTCTCGTGGCTCAAATGTGAGTACATGCAGGGGCAGATCGGCGAGGAGTTTGAAGGTGTTGTCTCTGCGGTGACTAACTTCGGTGTCTTCGTTGAGCTCAACGACCTCTATGTCGATGGTCTGGTGCATATCACCAGTCTGCCTAGCGACTACTATCACTTTGAAGCGGATAAGCAGCGCTTAGTGGGTGAGCGGACTCGTAAAGTGTTTAAACTCGGCGACAGTCTGAAAGTGCGGGTGGCGAGTGTAACTTTGGATGAGCGCAAGATCGACTTCGAATTGCTCGATAGTGAGTCGATTCCGAAGAAGAAGCCTTCGGTGCGAGAGCGCGTGGCGATGGGTCTGTTTGACCAGAAAAAACAGGGTGGTGGACGCGGTGACTCTAAATCCAAGCGCCCGAGCCGCAGCGGTGCCTCTAAGGGCCCTTCTAAAGGCAGTGGAAAACCGCGTGCTAAAGGGCGCGCTAAGCGATAGCTGTTAGGGCGCGCGCTGGGTATACTTGCGCCCCAGATTTTAGCCAATCAAACTGAGCACGAAACGAGCAATGAGCGAACTGATACTACTAACTCTCTCTGGAACTGATAAGCCAGGTGTAACCTCCGCCATCACTGAGATATTGGCGAAGTATCAGATCGATATTCTCGATATAGGCCAGGCGGTTATCCACGACAATCTCTCGCTCGGGCTTTTGATCAATGTGCCTGAGGAGGCTGAGTCCTCACCGTTGTTACGCGACCTGCTGTTCAAAGCGCACGCCTTGGATATGCGTGCCCGCTTTGAGCCCATTACGCGTGATGAGTATCAGCGCTGGGTACGCGAACAGGGTAAGTCGCGTCACATTATTACGCTCTTGGCGCGTCGTATCCGCGCGGAACATATAGCAGGAGTCACCAGCGTTGCTGCGCGCCACAATCTTAATATAGATAATATCAGTCGCCTCTCTGGGCGTATCTCTTTGGATGATGTTGAGTCAGATCTGAGCAAATCCTGCGTTGAGTTCTCTGTCAGGGATATGCCGCAGGATGAAGCGTCTCTGCGTGAGTCGCTTATGAAACTCTCATCTGAACTTGATGTGGACATAGCCTTTCAGCGTGATGATATCTACCGCCGCAACCGTCGTTTGGTGGTCTTTGATATGGACTCAACACTGATTGAGGCGGAAGTAATTGATGAGTTAGCCAAAGAGGCTGGGGTCGGTGATGAGGTTGTGGCGATTACCGAAGCTGCAATGCGTGGCGAGCTCGATTTTAACGAGAGTTTCCGCCGTCGTGTGGGGTTGCTAAAGGGGCTTGATGAGTCTGTGCTGGCATCCATTGCAGAGCGGCTTCCTGTTACAGAGGGTCTTCCTGAGCTAATGACCCAGTTAAAATTGACCGGCTACAAAACTGCCATTCTTTCGGGTGGGTTCACCTATTTTGCTCGCCATCTACAGCAGAAGTTTGGTTTCGATTATATCCACGCTAATGAACTCGATATCGTTGACGGCAAGGTGACAGGAGAAGTGACCGGAACGATCGTCAATGGCGAACGTAAGGCGGAGCTGCTGCGTGAAATTGCCCAAAAAGAGGGGGTTCACCTAGAGCAGACCATCGCCGTGGGCGATGGCGCAAATGACCTGCCAATGCTCTCAATTGCTGGGTTAGGTATCGCATTCCGCGCCAAACCCTTGGTGCGTCAGAGCGCAAAACAGTCGATCAGCAACCTTGGGCTGGATGGCATCCTCTACCTAATTGGTTTCCGTGACCGCGATGTAGGCTAAGCTTCACTGCGCTCGAAGTACTCATAGCTCATCTCCTCCTGTGGTGGCTGTATATAGTAGCCCTGCACCATGTCTATACCCATGCGGTAGAGTTCTGGTAGCGTGTGGGCGTCCTCAATGAGTGGCGCTACTACACGCGTAATCGATTTATCTATAGGGGCGAGCAGCTTTCCAATGGCTTTTGGGCCTCGATCAGGGTTGGAGAGCTCCTCAATAAATGCGCCATCAAGCTTTATTGTTTCAGGTTTGAGTCGGCTGTACACTTTTGTGGAGCTGGTAGAGCAGCCAAAATGTTTCACGCAAATCTGTACACCAACATTACGCACCTCTTTGCACAACGCCACAGCACTCTCTAGGTCAGCGGCCACATCGGACTCGCTCATCTCTAGCGTAATGCGCTCGCCAGCTAATCTAAGTTCCGTCAGCAGAGTGATCATCCATACCGAGAAAGAGCTGCTCTTTATGGTTCTTCGGGCGAGGTTGATAAAGACCTGCACATCGCTAGGGGCAGGGTGGCGCTCCTGCAGAACCTGGAGTGTGCGCTCTATAACCCATCGATCCAGTTTTACCATCACTCGCGCGTGCTCAAGGCTAGCGAGAAACTGCGCCGGCAGGCGGTCGTGGCTATCGCCATCCTGAAGTCTTACAAGCACCTCATAAATGCACTCTTTAGCGGATTCACCAAGAGAGACTAAGGGTTGGTAGAGCAGCTTTAACTGCTGGTTAGCAATCGCGTTTTCTAGTGCTTTAGTGGCCGAGTCTATCTCCATCTGGTGCTGTACGGGATTTGTGAACGCAGCCTGTGGATTAAATTGGTCGCTCAGAGGTCGTGCGCTCTGCGCTGCGCGAAGTAGTACCTCTGAAGGGCTTGGTGAACTGTCATTTATCGCTGTAATCCCGACGCTTAGAGCGAGTGAAGATACACCAGCCGGCAGTACCAGCCTTTTGTCATTTAAGCAGGCCTGTACCTGTTGTGCTGCTGACTTGGCTAGGCTTCTATCAAACCCCTCTACTAGCGCGGCGATATCGAGATGCTTCAAACGTGCCAGGGTGTGCTCGGACTTCATTGAGTGCAAGCAGTGATTCATGCTGTGTTGTAATTGCCCGATAAGCTGTGGGTCGCTGGTCACTGGTATAGGATCGACCCTGAAATAGAGTAGGTAAGCGTCGTGGCCACCGGTCATCGCCTGATGCAGCTGACGCTCAATCTGTATGAGCAGCTCCTCTTCGCTCATTAACTGATGATCTTCAGCCTCGGCGGGCGTTATTTTGCTCGTCAGTGCTAGTGAATCGATGACAATCGGACGCGTGTTGGGTTTGTCGGGGGTGGCAGGAAAGAGTTGCACTAAAGCACTGAATTCAGCACCTGTGGAGTCGCGCATCATTAGCGTATCGCTGAAGCTACTGGTGGGGCTTTTGAGCTGTTCGTTAATCTCGCGCAGACTTTCACCAGGCAGAAGCTGCTGCAGGGTTAGATGGTGATCATTGTTACCTTTCAGCCGGAATAGCTCGACAAAGCTGTTGTTCGCCTCTGTCAACTTGCCCTCTACTATCGACGCGATAGCTAAATTTGACTCTTCGGCGTAGCGATGATTGAGCTTGCTAATCTGCTCCATCCCTATCTCTAGCTGATGGAGTCGGCGCTTCATTCTCTGCTGTTCTAGTAGTTGGCTGGTGCGTGTAACAATCAACTGCTGTGCACTGATGGGTAATAGGAAAGCAATTCCGGAATTAATGGCCACCTGCTGATCGTCATAGGTGGGACTATCAGATAATTGGATAACTGGGAGATCACGACTCTCTGTCTGCAGTAGTCGAGTGATATCGAGAGGATGGAGTTGTGATTTGTCTGAATCGGCACAGAATACGAGGTTCCAATTCCTATCTGATAGCGCTTCCAGCAACTCTGCCTCACTGCGTACAACCCGACCACGCGGTGACAAGCCTGAGCTGCGAATAAGCGAGAGCAGACCATCACTTACAGAGGAGGAGAAGCCAGAAAATAGTAGGTCAATATAAGTGCGCTTTTCGGCCTGGCCTCGAGAGAGCTTTTCCAACAGTGAAAAGGTAGAGTGTGCTTCAGACATAGAGGCTCGTTAGACGTAGATACTATTCAGATGACTAATCGGTCTCTTAAGATTAGTCACAAAAAGCCTATCTAGAAAGTTGCCAGAGTATAAAAATCTGTGCGCTCGG
>JABXHP010000389.1 GCA_013373575.1 Oceanospirillaceae bacterium
GATTGCCGCCAGCCGTTGATAGCGAGAGAGAAGTAAGGTGCTGACCTACGCGGCGGCACATGAACGAAGAGCTCGAGGTGTCGCGCTGTTGTTTGCGAGTAGTGCTCAACGTAACCAACTACGCGAGCTTATCTCTGCCTTACCCAGCAATTTTGAGGGCGCTCTTTTGATAGCCTTTAACGGTACTAAGAGCATTATTGAGGAGCTAAAAACCGAGTGCACAACCGAGCTAAACTCGAGGTGGGCGAGTAATAGCCTGTCGCTGTCCGCCGGTCAGATTATCTGGTTAAACCCTCAGGATAGCTACGAAATCAATCGCCGCGAGCAGTTGCTGAAAACAGGCCCGGCTAACAAAGATAGTGTGTTGATGCTGGTCCGCTCTCTAACTAAAGTGTTTGGTCACCTTAGCGCTATTGTCCCCTTTGATACCAGTGTGCCAGATAGAATTTCTGCGCTTTGCCAGGTTATTGCGGCGAGCAGCGGGCATATACTCCTACCCAAGGAAGACGTTAATTTTAGCACCAAGAGCGAGGCTATTCAGCAGAGACTCTCTCCCGCTGAGATTGCACAGACGCTGCAGCAGCGAATGAACTCTACACCCCGTCAAGTCAACTCCGGCCATATAATTAACCGCGATCTTTTTGAACAGATTCTGGCCTTACTACACCGGCACAAGGGTACGGATTTCAGTGAATACCGAGAGGCAACCCTAATTACTCGACTCCAGCAGCGCCTTGCCAATACAAACGAACCGGACCTAGCAAACTACTGGGAACGACTTCAGGCAGAACCTGCGGAGCTTGATTCGCTCTATTCGGAACTGTTAATCGGAACAACCTCTTTTTTTCGTGAGCCAGAGGTGTACGAGCAACTATATCAAGCGCTCTTCAACTACCTAAAGACGGGCAGCAGCAGTCTCAAGATCTGGAGTGCAGGATGCTCGACAGGCGAAGAGGTCTACTCATTAGCCCTAGTAATTGACCGAGTAGCACAAGAGCTAGGCTGGCCACTAGATGCGGAAATTGTTGCGACTGATCTCAACAAACAGGCCCTAAGAATCGCAACGACGGGTCTCTACACCTCTAGAAGCATAAAAACCATCCCACCAGAATATCTGCCAAGGCAGCTAAAAAAAGAGGGAGATCTTTACAATTTACGGGCCTCAGTGACGGCATCAATAGGCTTTAAAGCGGAAGATCTACTGCACGCTAGTTACAAACCGGAGCTCGACCTTATCGTCTGCCGTAATCTGCTAATTTACTTCAAAACCGAGATTCAAGATCGGCTAATCGAATCCTTTCACAGCATGCTTAAGCCAAATGGTCTATTGGTGCTTGGGCGCTCTGAATCTACCGGAACATCGCGCACGCTGTTCGTTTCGGTAGACCAGTCATCCAGAGTCTACAAGGCGCTATCGTTCAAGCCTTTGAGCGCACGCTAAGCGGATCAAAGCTGCACAATGCGACTGTTGGTGGCTGCGAGAGTGAAATCATCAGCATCAGCCCAAGCGGGGAAATTTTCCCGGAACGTCTGCAGTGACTCGAGGTCGAGCGTCGCTTTCCCGATATAGGACTCGCCAGGCTCGGAGTCGACCAAAATCTCACCTCGATGGCTGACTACCATGGAGTCACCCGCATACTCCAGCCCTTTACCATCCTGTCCAACCCGGTTAACGCCCACCACGTATGCCTGGTTCTCCACCGCGCGCGCCTGCAGCAGTACACGCCAGTTGTGGCGGCGTGGTGCTGGCCAATTCGCCACACAGAGCATTAGGTCATAATCATTGCGATTGCGACACCAAACTGGGAAGCGCAGGTCATAACAGATGGTCGGTAATATGCGCCAGCCTCGGTAGTGGATTACTGTACGTTCCTCTCCGGCGGCGTAGTGCTCGTGTTCACTGCCCATGCGGAACAGATGCCGTTTGTCATAGCGGCACATGCGACCATCCGGCGTCACAAACAACAGCCGATTGCGATACTCCTCACCCGCATCAATAACGAGGCTACCGCATATCGCCGCACCCACCTCTTTAGCCAGTTCTATCAACCATTTAACTTGCCCTCCGTCCTGCGGTTCAGCAATTGTCTCAGGCTCCATGGAGAAGCCCGTCAAAAACATCTCTGGGAGCACAAATAGATCTGCCTCGCCCGCTTCTCGAATCAGCTTTTCGAAGTGGCGTTTGTTGCTCTCAGGGTCCTGCCAGACCAGTTCGGCCTGAATCGTTTTGATCGTTAAATGCTGCATAGGCCTTCCAAGGCTTGGTCGATAGTTTCATCCTGTTTAGCGAAGCAGAGGCGCACGCAGCCCGTCTGCTCTCCATTCGCATAAAAGGGAGATAAGGGGATAGCTGCAACGCCCGCCTGCTCTAACAACCAGACAACAAACTGATCATCAGGCAGGTCGCTAATGCTAGTGTAGTCAACCAACTGGAAGTAGGTACCGCTGGAGTTGAGTAATTTGAAGCGACTCTGCTCTAATCCTCTGGCCAAACGGTCGCGCTTCGCACTGAAGAAGCCCGGCAGTGTTTGCGGATAATCGGGTTCGGCCTGCATAAAATCAGCGATAGCGCACTGCAGTGGAGTGTGAGTATTGAAGGTGACGTACTGGTGCACTTTGCGTAACTCCGCACTCAACGGTGCGGGCGCCACACAATAGCCGACGCGCCAGCCAGTTACATGGTAGGTTTTGCCGAAGGAGGAGACGACAAAACTGCGCTCTGCCAGACTCGCCCGTCGATTGACACTCTGATGCTCCAAACCGTCGAACACGAGGTGCTCATACACCTCATCAGCGAGTATAAGAGTGTCCGTTCCCGCCACACAGCGCTCAAGTTCATCGAGGTCAGCTGAGCTCAGCACCTGGCCCGTCGGGTTGTGTGGTGTGTTTATAATGATCATGCGCGTACGTGGAGTGATTGTGTCTCTAACGCGCTGCCAATCGATAGCAAAGTTAGGTGGCAGTAGAGGAATACTAATTGGGATGCCGCCATTGAGCTCTACAGCGGGTCGATAGCTGTCGTATGCGGGGTCGAAGATGATCACCTCATCTCCCAAGCGTACGGTGCTGCTAATCGCTGCAAAGAGCGCTTCGGTCGCCCCGGGCGTAACTGTCACCTCGGTGTTAGCATCCACCGATCTGCCGTAGAGCCTCTCAACTTTTTTTGCGATGGCGCTACACAGCTGAGGCATACCTGTCATCGGCGCGTACTGGTTATGCCCTTGGGCTACCTGTAGCGCTACTGAATCCAGTAGTGCCTGGGGACCGTCGTAATCTGGAAAGCCCTGAGACAAATTAATTGCACCGCGCTCTACGGCCAAGGCGGACATCTTGGAGAAGATCGTTAACCCCACATTTGGGAATTTGGTCTCTGGATAGTTCAAGCTTACTCCTGATCTCAGAACTCTCGAGTTATAGGCGACTCTCGGATACTACGATGTAGATCATCTAAAATTTTGGCAATTCGCTCGCGCCCGGCACGATCATAAATATAGCCATCGATCCCCTCGCGCGCCGGATCTGAGCCATCGAGCCCCTCGTGCAAGGTTACGCACTTTACGCGTACCGCCTCAAGCAATTCATCGTGTTGGATAGGCATACCGATAAAGAGATCCCACTGGCTTGCTGAAATCGTGCCCTCGAGCAGCCCTTGTAGCAGTTGGACCACCTGATCTCGCTCTGGTCTGTAGGTAGGTACTTTGCCGAAGCTCAGCGCCAGCACCAGCCCCAGTGAGAACAGCAAAGTGATAACGAAGACCGGGAGCAGTTCCATCAGTGCGCCTGAATAAGGGGGTCCTGCAGCAGCCTCTTGGCCGCTTCGTTAATCCTCGCCTCGCACTCAGTCTCAATCGCACGCATCTCCTTCTCGAAGGCACGTTGCTGCTTGCGCTCCAATTCCCGCCAGTCGGCAAGAATCGGGATGTGCGACGTTCTGTTGTAGACCTCTTCGAAAACCGCGTAATCAGGATGTTGGTGGAGCTGAGGGTTGAGGTTGTCCAACATCACTTTGAGCCGAATACACCCCTCAACCAGCGTACACTTGTCGTCGTTTAGGATGGCATTCGCTATGGCTTTGGAGCTATCAACCAGATAGGCGCGATTCTTCGCAGCCTCTGCGGCATGGCGCGCTTGGCTCGCCACTTGCTCCTCACGCTGCGCCCGAGCGCGCGCAAGCTGCTTCTGGATTAGCATCACCAAAGCGGCAATAATAGCGACGCCGACTGCGATAAGTAGGTAGGTAAGCTCAGTACTCATTGATTAACTCTTTGTATTTGGTAACTGTTAATAGAACGGCGGTCAATTTAGACATTATGTTGCAACTGGACCCAAATGCCGGCATCGGCACGCTAATTCGCGAACTCTACCTCAAACCCACTGGCATGTCTGAAGAGGAAGCAGCGCAGCTTTGCAAACTTCCCGTTGACGAATTTGTTGCTATTCTACGCGGCGAGCTGCCAATGAACCACATGCGGGCTCTGTCGTTATCGCGTGGTTTTAACACCCACATCAGCTTCTTTCAGTCCTACATCAGCAAGCCACAGGGTGATTCGTAGGTTCTACCAATATCTGCTAGAATTGCGCCTTTTTTCCTGTCCGTAAAAACAGCGACTTAAAGGCAAGTATGAACCCTTCACTGCACTACAACTGGTTTTCCAATATACGCGGCGACATCCTCTCTGGTTTGGTTGTTGCTCTGGCTCTTATCCCGGAGGCGATCGCCTTCTCAATCATCGCAGGTGTTGACCCAAAAGTGGGTCTCTACGCCTCCTTCTGTATTGCGGTTATCACCGCCTTTGCAGGCGGTCGCCCGGGGATGATCTCTGCCGCAACAGGCGCCATGGCACTGCTGATGGTGACTCTGGTGAGGGAGCACGGTCTAGAATACCTGCTCGCTGCCACGCTGCTTACCGGCGTATTCCAGATCATTGCCGGCTATCTGCATCTGGGTTCACTCATGCGCTTCGTCTCTCGTTCGGTAGTGACCGGCTTTGTGAACGCACTGGCTATTTTAATATTTATGGCGCAGCTACCTGAGTTAATTGATGTAACCTGGCATGTCTACGCAATGACTGCTGCTGGCCTGTTTATCATCTACACCTTCCCCTTGCTGACCAACAAAATCCCCTCGCCGCTGGTCTGTATCTTGGTACTCACCGCAGTAGCGATGGCTCTGGGGCTGGATATTCGCACCGTGGGTGATATGGGTGAGTTGCCTGATGCCCTACCAATATTCCTCTGGCCGGATGTGCCGCTCAACCTCGAAACGCTTTGGATCATCCTGCCCTACTCCCTGCCGCTTGCCGTAGTAGGTTTGCTGGAGTCATTAATGACCGCAACTATCGTGGATGAGCTCACGGATACCCCCAGCGACAAGAACCGTGAGTGTAAGGGTCAGGGTCTCGCAAACATCGGTGCGGGTTTGTTTGGTGGAATGGCAGGCTGTGCGATGATTGGGCAGTCGGTTATCAACGTTAAGTCGGGTGGCCGCACACGCCTGTCCACATTAATCGCCGGCGTTGTGCTACTGATTCTGGTTGTCTTCTTGGACGAATGGGTATCACAAATCCCTATGGCCGCTCTGGTGGCGGTAATGATTATGGTCTCCATCGGCACCTTCAGCTGGGACTCGATTATCAATATGCGCAAGTACCCTATGTCCACCAATATCGTTATGTTGGTGACGGTCGTGGTTGTCGTTTTCACCCACAACCTCGCCTTCGGGGTCTTTGCTGGCGTGCTACTTGCCGCGCTCTTCTTCGCCAACAAAATTGGCCAATTCCTCTTTATTGGCAAGAGCGAGACTGCGCAAAATGAGGTCACCTACAACGTCGTGGGCCAGGTGTTCTTTAGCTCCAGCGATAAGTTCATTGCAGCCTTCGACTTCAAAGACGATCTCGACCGTATCGTTATCGACCTCTCGCGAGCGCACTTCTGGGATATCACAGCCGTCAGTGCGCTAGACAAAGTTGTGCTGAAGTTCCGCCGCGAGGGCATTGAAGTGGAAGTAATTGGCATGAACGAGGCCAGCGCAACCATCGTTGACCGTTTTGCGGTGCACGATAAGCCTGACGCTATTGACGAGCTAATGGGACACTAAGATGCTGGAGCGCACTATGAACAGAAGGAGCGAACGATGAAAAAGATCCTTGCCTGTATAGATGGCATCGGAACACTCTCAGAGGCGGTCTGTGATACGGCGGCATGGGCGAGCGCTACACTGCAAGCACCGCTCTCGCTGCTGCATGTGTTGGACCGTCGTGAGTTCCCAACTGAAGATGAGACCTCGCTTAGCGGAACCATTGGACTGGGCGCAAGAGAGTCGTTACTGCAAGAGTTGGCAGAGCTAGATGCCAAACGTGCCAAACTGGTGCGCGAGCAGGGCCGCGTAATGCTGGCTGCAGCGCTGGAGCGCGCGCAGCAGGATGGCGCATTCGAGCCAACTACCCTGCAACGCCACGATGATTTTGTCACCAGCCTGCAAGAGCTGCAGGGTGAAACCAGACTACTCATTCTGGGCAAGGGTTCTAAGGGCGATGCGCTAGGGGTGCATATAGAGCCGACAGTACGCGCCCTGCATCGCCCTATACTGCTGACCGATAAAGCTCTGGTGGACCCTAAGCGTTTCTTGCTCGCCTTTGACGGTAGTGCGACGTCGCGCAAAGCACTGCAGATGGTAGCCGACAGCCCGCTTCTTAAAGGTGCTGCCTGCTCACTTGTAATGGTTGGACCCTCAACCTACGACACTAGCAAAGAGCTGGAGGCGGCGGAAAAACTTCTATGCGACGCAGGCTTTG
Organism: Oceanospirillaceae bacterium; assembly: GCA_013373575.1. Classification (GTDB taxonomy): domain Bacteria; phylum Pseudomonadota; class Gammaproteobacteria; order Pseudomonadales; family Balneatricaceae; genus Marinobacterium_E. The sequence continues at coordinate 6,795 of JABXHP010000389.1, forward strand.
AGGTCGACGCAAAGCTGCTAGCTGGAGAAGCTGACGAGGTGATTGTTGAACAGCTCAAAGCTCAGCGTGCAGACCTACTGGTGATGGGTGCCTATGGTCACAGCCGCATCCGTCAACTGCTAGTAGGCAGCACCACGTCAACACTTGTACGCCGTAGCCCAGTACCACTGCTGCTGCTGCGTTAGCGCTGCGGCCGACTTAGCTGCAGTATGAGAAATGTGCGGGTGAAAAGCACACCACCCGCACCTACTCTGTGTTACAGTGCCTGCGCTTTATTCAACCCCTCTCCCCAGAGAACTCTAGATGTCATTTGCTGAACTCGGTCTAAGCGACCACCTCCTACAGGCCCTTTCCGAGAAAGGCTATCAAGTACCAACGCCTATTCAGTTAGCGGCTATACCCGCCGTCCTAGAGGGACGCGATGTAATGGCGGCGGCGCAAACCGGTACTGGTAAAACTGCAGGCTTTGTACTTCCCATGTTGCAACGCCTTGCGCAGGGTCCGAAAGTCCGTGCGAACTCAGTTCGCGCTCTAGTGCTAACACCCACACGAGAGCTGGCGGCGCAGGTTGAGGACAATGCCGAGTACTATGGCCGCCACACCCAATTGACGACTGAGGTGGTCTTTGGCGGGGTTAAGATTAATCCGCAGATGCAACGCCTGCGCGGTGGAGTTGACCTGTTAGTTGCTACACCCGGCCGCCTGTTGGACCTACACAGTCAGAATGCTGTGCGCTTCGATCAGCTTGAGATTCTTGTCCTCGACGAGGCCGATCGCATGCTCGATATGGGCTTTATTCGCGATATTCGCAAGATCCTTAAACTGCTGCCGCAGAAGCGCCAAAACTTACTCTTCTCAGCCACCTTCTCATCAGAGATCAAAGAGCTGGCAAAAGACTTGGTACACAACCCGGTCGAGGTATCTGTTTCACCTGAGAACGCTACGGCCCATACGGTTGAGCAGTGGATTATTCCTGTAGATAAGAGCGCCAAGACACGGGCGCTGATCGAAGTCATTAAGCGCAACTCTTGGTTTCAGGTCCTGGTGTTTAGCCGTACTAAGCACGGTGCTAATCGCTTGGTTGCTCAGCTCGACAAAGCGGGCATCAAGGCAGCTGCTATTCACGGTAATAAGAGCCAAGGCGCTCGCACGCGAGCCCTGCAAGAGTTCAAAGATAGTGATATTCAGGTTTTGGTCGCCACCGATATCGCTGCACGCGGCATAGATATCAAAGAGCTTCCGCACGTCATCAATTTCGACCTGCCTAATATCGCTGAGGACTACGTGCATCGCATCGGTCGTACCGGCCGTGCCGGCAGCGTAGGTGAAGCGGTTTCACTGGTTTCACTTGATGAGTTGGATCTCTTGATTGAGATCGAGCGACTGACGCAGGCGAAGATTGAGCACCGTGAACTGGAAGGTTTTGCGCCGAACAATCCGCTGCCTGAGGTTGCGTTAAAAGCACCGCGTAAGCCTAAAAAACCGAAGACGACCAAACCGGCGACAGAATCATCTAAAGCAAACCGAACACCCACGAGCAAAAACTCCAGGCCGCAGCGTAAACCGCGACCTGGTTCGAGTGCCAGTTCCGAAAAGCCGAGCGGCGATAAGCCACAAAATCAGCGCAGGCGACGTCGCCCTAAGCCTGAAGCGAACGGCAACCGCTAAGGCGCTTAAACCTCAGGCGTTTATCGACTTAATTGCACCGCCATCAACGCGAACCTGGCTGCCTGTCACATAGGCAGCAGGCTCACTCGCGAGGAAGGTCACTACAGCACCAAACTCTTCAGGTGATCCGTAGCGGCCCATCGGAATCGTCGCTGCTGATGCCGCGCGTGCCTCCTCAACGCTGATACCCATATTGGCTGCCGTGCCCTTATCGATCGCTTGGGTGCGTGGTGTCTCAATGCGTCCTGGCAGTACAAGGTTGCATGTAACACCGTGCGGTGCCATCTGCTCAGCGAGAGTTTTAACGTAACCCGCTACAGCTGAACGCAGCGTGTTCGATACCGCGAGTTTTGGAATCGGTATCACAATTCCGGACGAGGCAATCACGATCACACGGCCAAACCCAGCCTGTTTCATCTGTGCCACCGATGCATCGATGATTTCGATCAATCCCAGCACCATCGCATCGAACTCTTTCATCCATACATCTGAGGCAATGCCTGGAGCCATACCCGGCGCTGGGCCACCTGAGTTAGCGACCAAAACATCGAGCCTATCGAGCGAGCCGAGGAAATCGCAGAACTGCGCCCGCGACTGCGCATCAAACAGATCGCAACACTGAACACGAGCAGTGCCGCCCTTAGCCTCTATCTCGCTTTTTACCTGCGCCAGTTTATCTTCTGAGCGTGATACCAGAACAACCTCAGCGCCCTCAGCCGCAAGCTGCAGCGCACTCGCTTTGCCCAGCCCCTGAGAAGCGCCCATGACTACCGCTACACGGTTTTTTAATCCAAGATCCATCAGTTATATTCCTCGATATGAGATGCGAAAAGATATGCTTGGCTACCTGTTACGAACAGTGCCTTTGAGTCGATTATTGAGAATGAAAACCGAAGTCGCAACCGATTTCCGGGGCCTTCTCACTTCTCAGCCGCAGTAACAATGCAATCTCTACCCCGAGATTTCGCGGTGTAGAGATGCTCATCTGCCGCTTTCAAGCGGACATAGAGATCAGGCGACTCAGCACTACAATCTACCCCCGCGCTGAAGGTAAAGGTGGGCAAATCAGATTTGGATTGTCGGAACGATGATGCAATAAGGTATTTAAATCCCTCAAGGTCCCGTATGAGCGGTTCGCTATCGGAGGCGAGCTCTTTGACTATGCAGAACTCTTCGCCACCTAGGCGGTACGACTTCGCATTGAGTTTTCTAAAATGCCGCTTCATCTGCGCAGCAAGGTGGACCAGACAGAGATCACCGACATCATGTCCATGGTCATCGTTTAGCGCTTTGAAGTGATCAATATCGATTATGGCGATATCCGCCTTGCTACCCTTCTGCTGCAGCGCAAACCAGTGCTCTTCCAATGCACGACGGTTTAACAGATGTGTAAGAGGATCCGTTAGGGCTGCATCGCGCCACTGCTCTAGCTCCTTCGTAACAGACTCTATAGCCTCGCGCTTCTGACGCGCCAAGACATGCGCCATCTCCCGAGAAATCACTAGTTGCATCAACGCGACTGTCATCTCATCAACCTCAGTGAAGGCGTCAGTTCTCGAATCGTAAGCCGCAAAGTGAGCCATGGTTCCATGGTCGGGGTGATTGATAGGAAAACCCAAAAAACTCTCGTGCCCAGACCCTGCTTTGCGGGCAAAATCTCTCTGCACACCGCAAGGGATACTAAGTTTTTGGTTTGCATAGACCCCTTTACAGGGCTGATCCGTGCTGCAGTACTCAAATGGGGGCCGTTTCAATCCATCCCGGTACCCTGCAAAACCAACCACGATATCCTGCGCCTGGTCTTTCAAGGCCCCTATAAAGACGCTTGTAGCGCCCCAAGTGTCCGCGAAGAGCTTGGTGGTTTCCTCCAACAACTCCATGCCACTCTCTTCTTCGCTGCAGATAGAGAGTAGCTGGTCGCGAAACTGGCTATTTGCACTCATCCAACCTCCTCACAGTTGCACTCATCAGCCTGGACCGCAAGCACTTTGAAATGCAAAGCGTAGTTCCCCGCTTCGTTTACCGTTACGCCACTCATTGTAGAAGTGAACGAAAATTTCGCAAACGGGACGTTCGCCTCGGCGTTGAGAGATCCGAAGCCAGTGGGCTACTTATCAGCAGCGAAAAACTGTTGTTTATGAGGGAGTTATCGCCTAGTGTTATGTCCGTGCGAGTTAGATCCGACCGAAATCTGACAAGCGCTCATTCACGTAAGCTATTGAGCTATGTGACGCGCTAACTGAAAGCGATACAGATTATAAAAACCTTAACAACAACGAGGTCTGTGACTAATGAGAAAAATAACCAAACTAGTAAGTGGAATGATGTTGGCCGCAGCTGCCTTTGGCGTGCAGGCGGAGGATCGTGACTACGTCCTTAATACGGCATCGACCGGCGGTACCTATCACCCTGTGGGCACTGCAATTTCGACCCTATCCAAAATCAAACTCCTGCCAAAAGAGAAGTTCAGTTTGACCGCGGTCAACTCAGCAGGTTCTGGCGCAAACGTGCAGGCTCTTGGCGCTGGCACCGCTGACTTCGCAATTCTCCAGGGTCTCTATGGATCTTACGCAGTCACTGGCACAGGCCCTGTCACTGCCCCGCAAGAGAATCTGCGCTCTGTCTCTATGCTCTGGCAGAACGTCGAGCAGTTCGTCATGACAAACGACAAGGTGAGCAGTGGCACCATGTCCGATATGGTTGCCGCAAAAGGTGAGCCCATGGGTATGGGCGCTAAAAACTCCGGTACGCTCGGCTCGAACAAAGTTCTACTTTCAGGCCTGGGTGTTGATATCGAAACCGACTACGAGCTGATGTACGCTGGCTACGGCCCAACGGCTGATGCCCTAGCGAACGGTCAAATTATGGGCGCGGGTATTCCATCTGGCGTTCCAACCGGCGCAATCACTAAGCTGATGGCATCAAACGAAGGGAAGTTCACCATCCTCAACGTCACTGACGAAGAGCAGGCGCAGATGGACGGTGGTCGCGATCTGTTCACTCGCTACGTTATTAAGGCTGGCACCTACCCAGGACAGACTGCAGATATTAATACTGTGGCACAGCCCAACTTCCTCGCCGTAAACGCTTCAGTGCCAGAGGATGATGTCTACATGCTCACAAAAACCATGTACGAGAACCTCGGGTTCCTGCAAGCCATTCACCCGGCAACTAAAGCGATGAACATCGACGCTGCAATTGCAGGCTTGCCAGCACCGCTGCACCCCGGTGCTGCGCGCTATTACAAAGAGGTGGGTCTGACTATCCCAGACCGTCTGATCGCTAAGTAATTAGCCAGGGCGAACTGATAAACTCGGTTCGCCCCATTACTTTGCCCTCTTTTTGACAACTCTTTTTGACGCATCGTTCTGACACATCAGTTAGCGAGTACCATTGATGAGTAGCTCCGAAAAGCCTCTAGTGGCCCATAAAGAGAACCGCGAATACCTTCTGAGCCTCGACGGTTCTAAGAGAACCCGCTTAGAGTGGGCTATAGCGATTTTCGCCATTCTGTTTGGCCTCTGGCACATCGCTACCAACCTATTTATTAATGAACAGACCATCTGGCAGAACGCCATTCACTTCGGCGGCTTCGCGCTCCTAGCCAGTGTCGTTCACACAAGCTTTCAACGTTCTGTTTATAGCCAGCGCGCGCTGCTATTCGACCTTATCTACGGCTTGCTTATCATTGCGGCTGCGCTCTGGGTCGCCAGCTCCGTCGATCGGATATACGAGGAGACACTGGCTATAACTGGGCAGTCTTGGCAGTTCAATACCCCAGACTGGATAGCTGGACTCTTCCTGCTTTTCGCCGCCATTGATCTATCCCGCAGAGTGTCTGGCTGGGTTATCCCCATATTAATTCTGCTATCTCTGGCTTATATACTTTTCTTGGGCGAGCACCTGCCGGGCGTATTCCGGGCAGCGAGCCTGCCGCTAAATGACGTACTGTTTCGATCGCTCTATAACGACGAGGGCATGTTCGGGATACTCGCCCTGATCTCCTCATCCAGCATCACCCTGTTTATGATCTTTGGTGGCTTCCTAGTGGCCTCAGGTGCGAGTGACTTTGTAATTGAGGTATCCAAAGTGGTTGCTGGCCGTATCCGCGGTGGCGCCGGCTTTGTGGCGATTATCTCGTCAGCACTAACCGGCACCATCAGTGGCTCAGCCATAGCCAATACCGCTTCAACCGGTGTAATTACAATCCCGCTGATGAAGTCGAACGGCTTCCGCGGTCGCTTCGCCGGCGGCGTAGAAGCGGCTGCCTCAACGGGCGGACAGATCATGCCACCGATCATGGGCGCAGGTGCTTTTGTTATGGCTAGCTACACCGCCATACCCTACGCCGATATAGTCGCCGTTTCTGTAGTTCCGGCGATTCTCTACTTCATGTCAGTCGCATTTATTGTTCGCATCGAAGCGCTCAAACACAACGTCGGTGAGGGCGTTGATATGACGATTGATAAGGCGAAGATCCTCTCTGGCGGGCTGGTGTTCGTTCTACCATTGACCCTGATGGTTGTTCTACTCATGTCGGGCGTTACGCCCAGCTTTGCTGCCTGTTGGGCCATCGCCAGCCTTATATTAGTCTCCTGGGGCTCATACTTTGCCTCTAAGCTGCTGGGTATCAAACAGCTCGCTACCAATGTAATGACGCCAAAACGGATCGCCAACGCTTTCATGCTGGGCATGGCAGCGTCAATAATGACAGGGGTGTTGCTGGTCGCAATCGGTATTATGAACAATGCTATCGTTACCAGCGGTATCGGTAACGGCTTCTCGTTAATGATTGCTCAGTGGTCGCAGGGATCTGTTGTTATCGCAATCCTGCTAATCGCACTGGCCTCTCTGGTGCTGGGTATGGGTCTCCCTGTTACGGCTGCGTACATCATTCTGGCTATTCTCTGCGCGCCAGCACTGGCAGGCATATTGGCCGACACAGTCATCATTGACCTACTTGTTGCGGGAATTACAGACCCGATGCAACTAGCGATGTTCTCGTTAGTGGACAGCCCGCTCGTTGCCAAGCTCAGTACCGGCTTAAGCTATGATGAGGCGGTGCAACTGATGGCATCAATCCCCTTTGAGGTTGCAGTTACACTGCGCCCGCTTCTGGTCGACACGCAGCAGCTAACCACCTTCCTGTTGATTGCTCACTTGATCATCTTCTGGCTCAGCCAAGACTCCAACGTCACTCCACCTGTCTGCTTAGCCGCATTCACCGCCGCCGGCATCGCTAAGTCACCGCCGATGGCTACGGGCTTCCAAGCGTGGAAGCTAGCCAAGGGGCTCTACATTGTTCCGCTAATGTTTGCGTACACACCGCTGGTTAGCGGTAACTGGATGGAGATATGCCAGCTCGGCTTCTTCGCCCTCTTTGGCATTTACGGTTTCAATATGACCATTCAGAACTACTCAGAGGGGCCGCTGAAGCTTTGGTACTGGCCACTGATTATTGGCGGTATCGTCGGCTCGTTCTGGCCACTGAATTGGATCGCAAATATTGTGGGGGCGGTGCTGATTGTTGCTGTAGTTATTCTGAGCTCAAGAAACAAGAGTGTCTAAAAGGCTTCCAAAAGTCTGAGATAGCCACCTCATTGAGGTGGCTCTACAGCA
>JABXHP010000011.1 GCA_013373575.1 Oceanospirillaceae bacterium
AGTCGTTTGAGCTGCTGCTCAGTCATGCTTGCCCGCTTTTAACCATTGGCTCTGCCAGCGCGCAAACAACATAGCGCTAGTGAAGAGTGCAGAGACAATCGAGGCTTCAATCCATCCAAGCATGGCGAGCTTGGGTGTGCTGGCATTCAAAATAGAGATGATAAAAGGTATCAGCAGCACAAAGCAGAGCCACGCGTGAGGGCGAGGTGTCCCTTTGATTACCGCCGGCGTGAAGCCAACCAACAACACCATATAAAATACCCAAACGCTTAGCGGGGCTGGGGCGAGCAGAAAGAATTTCAGTGTGTAGAAGATAATCAAACCAAAAAAGGTCAGTTTTGTAAGCAGACCTGAAATTAGGGCTTTTGATTGAAGAGTCAAGTTGGAGGCTCCTTAGTTCTTTGCCAACTGTTGCGCTAAGCGCCCCAGACGTTTGCCCTGGATTCGCGCCAGTTGGCGCTCATCGCGGTTGATTGGATTTTCACCACTGTCGCCCGCTACATGACCTGCGCCGTACGGGGATCCTCCGCCTTCACCTGAGTGCAGCGGTTCAGCGCTGAAAGGTATGCCGCTAATCAGCATGCCGTGATGAATTAGAGGTAGCATCATGCTAAGTAGAGTGCTCTCCTGACCACCATGGAGTGTGCTGGTTGAGGTAAACACAGATGCGGGTTTATCAATAAGTGCGCCGCTGATCCACAGGTTTGAGGTGCGCTCGAGAAAGCGATGCATCGCACTGCTCATGTGACCAAAACGCGTCGGGCTGCCAAGCGCCAGACCGGCACACTCTCGAAGGTCATCGATGCTGCAATATAGAGTGCCATCGTCGGCCGTGTCGCCGGCAACCGAGTCTCCCTCTGGCAGGGTGCGTAAGCGCGCTTCAATACCAGACTCCTCGACGCCCTGCGCAACCTGGCGCGCCAACTTGGCTGTATCGCCATGGCGGCTGGTGTAGAGCACAAGCACATAGGCCGACATCAGAGGACCTCCAGTACCTGCTCAGGTGGCCGACCGATTCGCGCCCCTTTCTCAGTGATTACGACGGGGCGCTCCATCAATTTGGGTGTTTCAGCGATTGCCGCGATAAGCTCCTGCGCTGAGGCTGTTTTGATATCGAGTCCAGTCGCTTTGAACTCCTCCTCTTTATTGCGAACCAGCAGCTTCGCTTCAACACCGAGTTTGCTAAGCAGTTGCTCCAGTTCAGAGGTGCTCAACGGCTGTTTGAGATATTCGCGCACCTCAGGCTCCACACCCTGCTCTTGTAGTAGGGCGAGTGTCTGGCGAGATTTGGAGCAGCGAGGGTTGTGAAGAATAGTTACTGACATCGTCAATTTCCTATGTCGATTCCTGACAGGGTAGATATTTGCACTATTGTATAGATTGAGGGTTTATCGAACTAGTTGGAGTTTTCCTTGTCTGAAACTGTCGCACTCCTGCGTGGCTTGCCGCGAATACTTATGCTTCTGCCGGGACGCTTTATATCCGAGCAAGGCATTCTGCACTCGGCTGCACTCACCTATACCACGCTCTTCTCGCTCGTTCCGTTAATGACGTTGAGCTACGCTATGTTGGCGTTGGTGCCCTCGTTTCAGGGGCTTGGCACCCAGCTTGAAGATATGATCTTCTCTAATTTCCTGCCTGATACCGGAACTGCTATTCAATCCTCGCTGGCGCAGTTTGCCGCTCAAGCGCGTTCGCTAACGCTGGTAGGTATTATCTTTCTATTTATCACCGCGTTGTTGATGATGCGCAGTATTGAAGCTGCTCTCAATCGAATTTGGCAGGTAAAAAGCGGTCGCAAATTTCTCAATTCGCTGCTCATTTACTGGGCGGTCGTCACTTTAGGTCCTTTGCTTATCGGCGTTGGGCTGGCGCTCAGTAGCTACCTTTACAGTCTTGCTCGGCTCGACCTGCTCTCGGGAGCTGCAGATCTACTGGTGATTATCCCCTGGGTAATCACTGCCGCCGCCTTCGCTTTGATATACGCGGTAGTGCCTCATGCTCCAGTACCTTGGCGGGCAGCGCTAGTATCAGGTGTGCTGGCAGCCTTGATGTTCGAACTCTCGAAACGCGGTTTCGCTTTTTTCATTTCTCAATTTCCAACCTACAAACTGATCTATGGCGCGTTCGCTGCAGTACCTATATTTCTGGTATGGATCTTTATCTGTTGGTGCATCTTCATAGCCGGTGCAACGCTGTCGCGTTTGCTAAGCGCTCCAAGTGGATCGCAGCAGAGCCCAACTTCGGATCTGCATCTAGCGCTTCGCTTGATTGCCCGGCTCTCAAAAGCTCAACACCAGGGGCAGAGCGTAAAGCCTATAACGTTGCTGCGGCAGGTGGAGGGAATGACTGCGGCCTCTTTGCAGATACTCTGGATGAAGCTTGAACCTTTGGAACTACTGGCGAAAGATGAGGAGGGTAACTGGCTATTAAAGCGTGAGCTTAGTCAGGTTAGTTTGCTCGAGGTTGATCAGTTGTTCAGCGCCACGCAACTGCAACTTGGCTCGGTGGCAAACGCTTGGGAGCGAAGTTTGAAATTACGTATTGAAGCGCTAAACGAAGGTCGGCGTCAGCAGTTTGATCTAAGTTTGGCCCAGCTATTACAGGCGGATGAACTGCATGGAACAGAAGCTAACACTTCATCTTCTGATTAGTGGCCGTGTCCAGGGTGTCTGGTTTCGCCAGTTTACCCGTCAGCAGGCAGAGGCTTACAGTGTTAATGGTTGGGTTAGGAATCTGCCCGATGGACGGGTTGAAGCGGTGCTTAGCGGTGAGGCGGCGGCCGTTCGCCAAGTCGAGGCTTGGTTGAATAAGGGGCCAGAGCTGGCGAGCGTTGCTGAGGTTGTTTCAGCAGAAGTTGAGTTTCAGCCAGTCGAGGGGTTCGAGGTCAGGCGTTAAGCCCGACCCCGGTCTGTCTCAAGGCTTAGCTTGCGAGCTTAGCGATTAGAAGATTTACTGCATCGTCCAGAGCGATCTCCGAAGCCTCTGAGTCACGGCGACCCTTGTACTCCAACTTCCCAGCAGCAATACCACGGTCTGAGACTACCAGACGGTGTGGAATGCCAGTCAGCTCCATGTCCGCGAACTTAACCCCTGGACGCTCTTTACGGTCATCCAGCAGTACATCAACGCCACGTGCTTTCAGCTCTTCATAAAGTTTATCCGCAAGGTTGCGAACCTCTTCGGACTTATCGTAATTCAGCGGCACCAGCGCAATCGTGAAAGGCGCCAGTGATTCCGGCCAGATAATGCCGCGGTCATCGTAGTTCTGCTCGATTGCAGCAGCGACCACGCGGGTGATACCGATACCGTAACAGCCCATCATCATAGGCACCGCTTTGCCGTTCTCGTCCAGTACAGTCGCATTCATCGCCTCTGAGTACTTGAGACCCAGCTGGAAGATGTGGCCCACTTCAATACCGCGACGGATATTCAAGGTACCCGTTCCGCACGGGCTCGGATCACCAGCTACGACGTTACGTATATCTGCAACACGACCTAGCTCAACATCGCGTCCCCAGTTGATGCCGAAGTAGTGCTTACCATCGATGTTAGCACCGGCACCGAAGTCGGAAGCTGCAGCAACAGCGCGATCAACGATAACCGGTACTGTCAGGCCGACGGGGCCCAATGAGCCAGGACCTGCACCAACTAGCGCGCGGATCTCCTCCTCTTCAGCCATCTGTAGTGGAGTGGCTACTTCAGGTTGTTTCTCAGCTTTGATCTCGTTGAGTTGATGGTCCCCGCGAACAAGTAGGGCAACCAGATTTGCTTCAACTTCATCTGAGGCGCGAACGAATAGCGTTTTGATAGTCTTTTCGATCGGTAGGTTGTGCTGCTCAACGAGTGCTGCAATGGTTTTAGCATTGGGCGTATCGACGAGGTGCATCTCCTGCGTCGGAGCTGCAGGGCCAGCAGGAGCAACAGCTTCAGCCATCTCAACGTTGGCAGCAAAATCACTGCTATCAGAGAAGGCGATATCATCTTCACCTGAATCTGCTAGAACATGGAATTCGTGTGAGCCAGTTCCGCCGATCGATCCATTGTCAGCGATTACTGGACGGTAATCGAGGCCAAGTCGGTCGAAGATCTTGCAGTAGGTGTCGTAGTAGACATCGTATGTCTGCTGCAGAGACTCAGAGTCGATGTGGAAGGAGTAGCCATCTTTCATGATGAATTCGCGCGAGCGCATCACACCGAAGCGTGGGCGAATCTCATCACGGAACTTCGTCTGAATCTGGTAGTAGTTACCCGGCAGCTGCTTGTAGCTCTTGATCTCACGACGAATTAGGTCGGTGATAACCTCCTCGTGAGTCGGTCCAACACAGAATTCACGGTTGTGGCGGTCATGCAGGCGCAGAAGTTCAGGTCCGTATTGCTCCCAGCGGCCAGACTCTTGCCAAAGCTCGGCAGGCTGTACAGCAGGCATCAAGAGCTCCTGTGCACCGGAAGCGTCAAGCTCCTCGCGTACAATTCGCTCTACTTTGCGGAGGGTGCGTAGGCCCATAGGTAGCCAGGTGTAGAGGCCAGAGGCGAGCTTACGGATCATGCCGGAGCGCAGCATCAGCTGATGGCTGATCACCTCTGCATCGGCGGGTGTTTCTTTGACTGTGGCGATGAGGAATTGGCTCGCGCGCATCTTTAGGCTTCCCGTGAATTTGGATCGTATAAAAGAGAGAACGTATTTTATGGGGCTAGCGCCGCAAGTGCTAGCCCCGAGGATAAAGCGATTAGGCTGTGATTGCCGAATCCACCTCTATTTGTGCGAGGAAAGCTTCGAGTTCGTTGATCTGGTGTTCATTGAATACCGGAATACCTTTGTGAATCAGCTCTTGCGCCGCAACTCCAGCGCCGCCGACCGACAGACCACTGAACGAACCACCAGGTACCGCACTATTGCCGCAAGATGGGCTGCCCGCTTTCATCAACGCTACGACACAGCCGCGTTGCTGGGCGAGCTCAAGGGTTGTTTCAGCGCCCATGAGAAACTGGTCCGTGACATCTTCCTGGTCAGTGGTGATTATCTCTAGTGGAAAACGCTGAACTATTCTGGCATGAGCGCGAGGGGTTTGGAGGCCTCCAAGAACTTCGGGGCAGGCCGAAACAACTCTGTTGCTCTCCAGGAGTTGGTGTAAAAAAGGGTGTTTGATGAGGTTGTCACGGCCATCGTGACGAACCTTCTCGCCGATTAGACAAGCGCTAACCAGTACTTTGGTTTGGTACATGTGAATAGAGACCTGTGTGGGGTGTATCTAGTTTATTTTTATGGTCAGGTATAACTGAAGGCGGGCATCATACAGAAGATAAGAGGGTGTCACAAACGCCACCCTCGTTAAATAGACTTATATCGATAGGCCGATGAGGCTACTCAGTAAGCTGCGTGGAGCTTATGCGGGACGCTTGTCGACCATAAAGGTCGCAGTGCCTGTGGCAATTTGTTTGTCGCCAACCCAGACATGGGTGTCACAGTTAACGCGTCTGCGGCGCTCATCAATCGCTGTCACAACAATTTCAGCGCGTGCAGTTTGCCCGATAAACAACGGCGCTTTGAATTTGAGTGTCTGGTCAACGTAGATCGCTCCAGGTCCAGGTAGCTTAGTGCCAGCTACGGTCGATATCAGGGCGCCACTGAGCATGCCGTGTGCGATGCGCTGGCCAAACATCGTGGTCTTGGCATACTCGTCGTTTATATGGACCGGGTTGGTATCGCCGGAAATACCGGCAAAGCCGTAAACATCTGCTTCTGAAATTGTCTTGGCGAAGCTGTCGCTCATGCCGACTTCCAGGTCTTCGAGGTAGTAGCCGTGTAGTGGATCCATCTGTTATCTCCTTAAAACTTGAAGGCATCATCTTACGCTTCGCAAAGAATGGCAACTGTTCCTATTTGTGCAAATCGGGTATCTTTAGCGCTTAAATTTGTAAACAGGTTAGTTAGAGCCACTATGATCATCACTCCAAAAATTCGCGGATTCATCTGTACAACGACTCACCCAACGGGCTGTGAAGCCAATGTGCGTGAGCAGATCGCTAAGACACAGGCTCAGGGTCAGATTGAGAATGGCCCTAAGCGAGTGCTGGTTATCGGCGCGTCGAGTGGTTACGGTCTGAGCTCGCGAATCACCGCAGCCTTCGGCGCTGGAGCGTCGACCATTGGTGTTTTCTTCGAAAAAGCAGGTACTGAGCGCAAGACCGGTACTGCAGGTTGGTACAACGCTGCCAGCTTCGATGCCATTGCTACTGAGGCTGGTCTCTACTCTAAGTCACTCAATGGCGATGCATTCTCGAACGAAGCTAAGCAGAAGACCATTGATCTGATTAAAGAGGATCTCGGTCAGATTGATCTTGTGATCTACTCGCTGGCCTCGCCTGTACGCAAGATGCCAGATTCCGGTGAGTTAATTCGCTCGGTACTCAAGCCAATCGGCGAGACCTACCGATCAACGGCAATTGACACGAACAAAGATCAGATCATTGAAGCTGAGGTTGAACCTGCGACTCCTGAAGAGGTTGAGGCAACGGTCAAAGTTATGGGCGGTCAGGATTGGGAGTTGTGGATCAACTCTCTAGCTGATGCTGGTGTTCTGGCTGAGGGGTGCAAGACCGTTGCGTACAGCTATATAGGCACGGATATCACTTGGCCAATTTATTGGCATGGTGCTCTGGGTAAGGCGAAACAGGATTTGGATCGGGCTGCAGGCGAGCTTGATGCCCGGTTGAAGCAGCAGGGCGGTCAGGCGAATGTTGCAGTGCTTAAATCTGTCGTGACTCAGGCATCATCAGCAATTCCTGTGATGCCGCTTTACCTTGCGATGGTATTTAAAATCATGCGTGCTCAGGGACTGCATGAAGGCTGTCAGGATCAGATCGATCGTCTGTTCCGCACCGGCCTCTATGGCGACAGTGTTGAGATGGATGAAGGCAACCGCTTCCGTCTTGATGACTGGGAGCTGCGGGACGATGTGCAGCAGGCCTGTCGCGACCTATGGCCGCAGATCACTACTGAGAATCTGTTCGAAATGACGGATTATCAGCTCTACAAAGATGAGTTCCTCAAACTCTTCGGTTTCGGTGTTGCTGGCGTTGATTACGCCGTCGATGTAAGCCCAGAGGTGAGTTACGCGCCGATAGAAATCTAATTGCCGCTGGCCTTAGTCCAAAAAAGTCGCTCAGTTTAGCGGCTTTTTTATCCCTTTTTGCCTGGATAGACTAGTATTTGTATAAAAGTGATCGCTAATGGGAAAGACAGATGGTCTGGCGAATACTGGTACTGCCCTTTGGGCTAACCCTTACACTGCTGCTTTCAGGTTTGATCGGGTTTAGTCTTTTCACAGAGCGTGAGAACGTTCACTTCGCGACCATACAGGAGCAGCAAGTTCGTCTGCTCAACCTGCTAATGCAGCAGACTTTCCTCGAAATTGATGAAACGATCGAAAACTATCAAGTTGTCTACAAAGATGCTCATAAAAAGGTAGAAGCAGCGGTTAAGCAGGGGCCGATTGATCTAACAGAGTGGCAGATCCGTTTAGAGTCTGAGCTCAACATGAAAGTGGATATTTTTCTTGTCAGTCCGGAGCTCGTTATCGTTGAAACCACGTTTGAACCGGACCTAGGACTAGACTTCCGACTACCAATTTTCAAAGACGCGCAGGCGACGTTCGCACGTTTAAAAGGTACTGACGAGATTGACGTCAGTATGCTCACTCGAGAACTGGTGAGTGGCGATTTTAAGCTTTACACGGCCTCCTATCTGCCTAACGGAGGGTATATCCAATTGGGCTTTGTTGATCCGAAAATCGCACAGTTCTATTCATCCGCCGAAGCCCAGATGGAGACGTTCTCATCGATCGACAAAGTTTGGTTGTTCATGGATGTGGGCGGAGATTTGTTATCACCTTTGACAGACTCTTTTGAAATTGAAGCAGGCACCGAAAAGAGTGAAATCGCCGAAGCGATAAGAAAGGCACTTGAACCTGAGCGTGAGATATTCGCTAGGGTGGGGCCAACGACCCCCGTAGTTGAAAGGGGTGATTCTCAGGCTGGATTAGTAAACCTGTTTTTGGAGCTGGGGAGGTTTGACGTTGGCGAGGGCGTCGAGCAGCGGATTTTGGCCAAGGTGAAAACTAACTTGCAAACAATGGGGTGGTTTGAAGAGAACGTACCTATTCTGACGTTGGTTGTCCTACTGCTGGCGATCGCTTTGCTACTCTGGGTGTTAAATACAATGCGTCGACGTATCTTGTTACCCATGCTGGATTTAAGTGAGGCTATTAAGAGCGCTCAGCCTTTTATATTTGACGGCTCCAGCAAGATTCCAAATGAGTTACTGTACATCGCGCAAAGCTTCAATTCACACCTAGAACGCTCCCAGGAGACAGCGAGGCAGTTGCGAGAGTTGGCTTCGACCGATCCTCTCACAGGGCTTCTTAACCGGGGTGAGTTGGCGCCCTCATTTGCGGAGCTAAAGCGCGTTTTTCGAAGAGACAAACTCTGGATGGGGGTTGCGTTCATCGACCTTGATCGCTTCAAAGCGTATAACGACATCTATGGACATGACGCGGGCGATTCAGCGCTTCGAGAGTTTGCAGAAGTCATGCGCGCAGTCTTTAGGCGCCCCACTGATAGGGTACTGCGCTATGGCGGAGAGGAGTTCGTTGTATTTTTTGGTTGTGACAGCGATAGACACGCTGTTGAGTTGGCCGAAAGTGCCCGTGAACGCTTCGAGTCGGCTGGGATAGTACATAAAGGCAACCCGCCCTACGGGGTGATGACCCTCTCATGTGGACTTGTGGTCTTTGATCCAGCAACGGATATCGACCTAACACGCGTTTTGCGCCTGGCCGACCAGCAGTTGTACTCATCTAAATCTTCGGATCGCAATGCGGTAAACTTCGAACATATCTCCTAAGAGCAGCGCTGTCGGGTTATATTGGATAGGCGGATGATCTTCATTTCGTCCCAAATCGTAACAGATGCTGACTTTTTCTATCCCATTTCGCTACACTCGACGAGAAAGTTTCTCTCCTCCGCATTTAATAGAGCCAAGGACGCATGAAATACAAAGGTTTTCCTGAATTTAGCCACTATCAGGCCGATCGCATCGGTGTACTCGTAACAAACCTCGGTACGCCGGATGAGCCAACTCCGAAGGCGCTGAGGCGTTACCTTAAAGAGTTCCTTTGGGATCCTCGTGTTGTTGAGGTGCCGCGTCCGATTTGGTGGGCCGTGCTGAACCTGATCATTCTCAATATTCGCCCGAAGCGCTCTGCTGCAGCTTACAAAACAGTGTGGACGGAGGGTGGCTCACCGCTGTTGATTCATACTCGAAATCAAGCGACTGCAATCAGGGAAAGACTGCAGGCGGAATACGGTGAGCGCGTTGTTGTTGATTTCGCTATGCGCTACGGCAACCCCTCAATCGAGTCAGTACTGGATAAGTTTCAGGCGCAGGGCGTTCGCAAGCTTGTTGTGCTGCCGCTCTATCCGCAGTACAGCGCCTCGACCTCGGGCTCTACATTTGATGCGGTAGCCGCTGATTTTCAAAAGCGCCGCTGGATTCCTGACTTCCGCTTTGTCCGCAGTTATGCGGAGTACCCTGCATACATAGAGGCGATGGCACAGAGAATTGAGCGCCACTGGAAGGAGAAGGGGCGTGCTGATCTGCTGCTGCTCTCCTATCATGGTGTACCCAAACGCTATCTGCTTTCAGGCGATCCCTACCATTGCGAATGCCACAAAACTTCCCGCCTGTTGGCGGAACGGCTGGGTCTAAGCAAAGAGCAGTACAAAACGACCTTCCAGTCTCGTTTTGGTCGAGAGGAGTGGCTCAAGCCTTACACTGATGAGACTCTTAAAGCCTTCCCGGGCGAGGGGATTAAGTCTGTACAGGTCTTCTGTCCTGGCTTCTCATCCGACTGTCTGGAGACCATTGAGGAGATCGGTGAAGAGAATCGTGAGTACTTTATGGAAGCGGGTGGAGAGCGCTACGAGTACATTTCTGCACTGAATGACGAAGTGGCTCACATTGATGCGCTTGAGCAGATAATCCGCAGGGAGGTGGGGCACTGGTTTACTGCCACGCAGGATGATGTGCAAGCGCGCGGTGATCGGGCCGTGGCGATGGGTGCAGAAAAATAACTTGCGCCACCGCCTAAGTGTGACAAAAATAGAGAGAGTTAAACTCATCGAAGGAGGGCGGTCCCATGTCTGCTAACAAGCCACACCCTAAATTTGTGGAGGCTATGAGTAAGCTCTCTGCAATGAGCGAAGAGGAGCGTCTCTCCGAAGAGAACCGCGATCTATTCGAGCAGGCGATGGCCTATGCGCCGCTGGATATTCAGCCGCAGCTCATCGCTATTCGGAAAAAGTACGAGCAACCGCTGCACTAAGTTGCACTACAAAGAAAAAATCGGGGCGCACAGTTTGTAGCTGTGCGCCCCGATCGTTATCTATCTCAGTTAAGCTTTCTACCGCAAGGCTTGACGCTCCACTAAAGTCTAAATTGAACTGACCTATGCCACGTCTCGCGCTTGCGGGTGTTGCTTCATAAAAGCGAGCAGCGTCGCATTGAGCACGGCAACTCGCTGTAAATTATTACCCCTTCTGGCAGCTTCGATATCGTCCAAAATAATGCGGCGTATTTTGGCTTCGCCATGATGGGTTATCAGATAGTGCCCCAGAGCGATCGCAATCATAGGATCGAGGTGTTCATGTTCTGCGATTGCGTCGATCTCCTGCGGGTCCAGCTCGGCCATCGCCAGACACTCTTCGTAAGTCAGCATTGGTAAATCCTCGTCAGTGAAAACAGGTTGCGCAGCACTTAAAAGATTAGACGAGACCAGCGAGGTTTCTAGCCTGTTAACACGCATAGTTTTCATAGATGCTTGGCTCAGGTGATCAAGGATTTGCTGCAATTGCGTGATGAAATGCTGTCAGTCCCCTTGCTTAAAGGGTAGGTGGTTTTGCAGTTGCGAAATGCGCTGGTCAACTGCGGTGATCTCTTGGGCTAAAAAATTTTCTATCGCAAAGCTGAAGCGGGTGTCCGGTATGTAATGGAAAGAGTACGTAGGGGTAGGTCTGAAGCCGCGTTTTATTTTGTGCTCGCCCTGAGCGCCCGGGTCAAAGCGCTGTAAGCCTTTGTTAATACAAAAATCTAGACCCTGGTAGTAGCAGGTTTCAAAGTGCAGGCTATCGAACTCAGCGGTGCAGCCCCAGTAGCGCCCATAAAGGGTATCGGAATCAAAAAAGCTCAATGCACCTGCAACATATTCATGATCTCTTTTCGCCATTACCAACAACATCTGCTCAGGCATCTGCTGCTGCAGCTCAAGGAAGAACTCTTTGCTGAGGTAGGGCTGCTGACCACGCACCAAGTAGGTCATAACGTAGAAGTCATAAAACGCCTCGATGTGTCGAGTCTCGATGCTTTCACCGCTCAATTGCTCAAAGCTGATGCCCTGCTCCGCACTCTTGCGCCGCTCTTTTCGCACGTCTTTACGCTTGCGAGCGTTGAAGCTCTCGAGAAAGTGGTCGAAGCTGGTGTAGTTATCATTGAACCAGTGGAACTGACACCCCTTACGAAGCTTTAGCCCTGTTGCCGCTAGAGCCGCGCTATCCGTTTTTGGGAAGAGTAAATGGGCGCTCTCTAGTTGGTACTCTTGGCACAGTTTGCGAAGTATTTCAGCTACCAAATTTACGCTGGCGCTCTCCTCTAGATTGCTTAGCCAGCGTGGGCCGGTGGCTGGGGTGAAGGGTATCGCTCCTAGGAGTTTGGGATAGTAGTTCTTTCCTGCGCGTTCAAACGCTTCAGCCCAAGACCAGTCAAACACATACTCTCCCCAGGAGTGGTACTTGAGGTAGAGCGGCAGAAAAAGCTGCGTTTCTCCCCCTTGTTTCACCTCTACGTGCAGTGGTTGCCAGCCGGTTTCGCGAGTTACCGAGCCGGAACTCTCTAGCGCTGCAAGAAACTCGTAGCGCAGGAATGGGTAGTCGCCCTGTTGCAGCGCCTGCCACCCCTGCCTGTCGATGTGGCTGATACTGGTGTGAGTGATGATCTCAAACATATTGGACTATATTGAAGAGTACCATTGGGGCATACCATGCTGATAAGTTAAAGGTTCCCGAGATATTAGCGCTACGAGGAGCAGCAATAAATGGATGAATTAGAGCTCGAATTCCAGCTAGATCCACAATTGATGGCTGATACGGTGCATCTGGGCGATTTCCCTCTCTGCCAGGTGCTGTTGATGAATGACTCCAACTACCCTTGGTTCATACTGGTTCCGCGGCGTGCAGGCGTAACTGAAATCTACCATCTGGGTGAAAAAGACCGGCATCAATTGATGAAGGAGTCCGCTTCACTCGCGGAGAACTTGGCGGATATTTTTGCCGCTCGGAAGATGAATGTCGCGAATCTCGGAAATATGGTGGCTCAACTGCATGTGCATGTCATTGTACGTAAAGAGACTGATCCAGCTTGGCCCGGTCCTGTCTGGGGGGAAGTGCCCCCCAAGGCGTACACTGAGGATGAGCTGAAGCGGATTTGCGCGCGTCTAGATACCCTATTGGAAGGGGAGCTCCAATTTACCCCCAGTGAGGGGTAATTAGGGTCTGTCAGGGCTGTCTAAATCAGGTATACTTTGCGCCTTTATTTTTCGGTCGACTCGCCTGCAAAGGGGAGCGGCCAATCAAAGTATTTACCATGCCGGGAAAACCGGTAGAAAGTACAGGACAGTTAAATTATGCGCAGCCACTATTGCGGCGACCTTCGCGAAGAACACATTGGACAAGAAATTACCCTGACAGGCTGGGTTCACCGTCGTCGTGACCACGGCGGAGTTATCTTCCTCGATCTACGTGATCGTGAGGGCATCGCTCAGGTGGTCTTTGACCCGGATCGCGAA
>JABXHP010000307.1 GCA_013373575.1 Oceanospirillaceae bacterium
CAGAGCCCAGATCAACTTGAGTCGAGCGTAGGTCGTGACTCACGCAATCGACCGCTGCTGAGCGTTAAAGCGCCTGCAGATGAAGCTTGGGATTTGGTGAATGCAGCCTTAGACCGTGCAGGTGTGGATGTCGGTACACGAAATGAGGAGACCGGTAGCATCTACCTAACCTTCGTGTCGCGCGCGCCGGAAGAGAGACCACAGGGGCTGTTCGACTGGTTGAAGAACCGTAAATCGGGCCCACTCTCTATAGATTGGAATCCGGCCGCTAAAGTTGAAGCGCCAGACGAGACGATCAACTACACCAGCGATCCTGATGCGCTAATTGTTGGTGCTGTGCCAACGCAGGAAGAGCTGCAGTCTATGGATGGCTTTAAGATTTGGGTTGGTCAGCGCGTTGTTTATGTCTTTGGGCAGGATAACCAGCAGCAGACAAATCCAGATGGTGAGAAGGTTGTAGTTAATCGCTATCAATTGAAATTCAATCGTGCCCGCTCCGGTGTGCTGATCTCAGTTCATGATCGCAAAGGCGAGATAGTGGGTGAGGACAGCGCAGCCGAGTTGCTCTGGACGATTAAAGATAACATCGGAATTTGATGTGCGGCATCAGCGCTGCTGATGCGCTCCACTAGGGGATATAGATGGAAAAGCGTGAAGAGCTTTACGCAGGTAAGGCGAAATCGGTATTTAGAACTGATAGTCCAGACTACATGATTCTGGAGTTTCGTAATGATACCTCAGCCTTCGATGGTAAAAAGGTAGAGCAGCTTGACCGTAAAGGCATGGTCAATAACAAGTTCAACGCCTTCATTATGCAGAAGCTGGAGGAGGCCGGTGTTCCGACTCACTTTGAGAAGCTGCTATCTGACAATGAGTGTCTGGTGAAGAACTTGCAGATGATGCCGGTTGAGTGTGTCGTACGTAATATTTCAGCCGGCTCACTGTGTCGTCGTCTCGGTGTTGAGGAGGGGCAAGAGCTTAACCCACCAACATTTGAGCTGTTCCTCAAGAACGATGCCTTGGGTGATCCGATGGTCAATGAGTCTCTAGTTGAGACCTTCGGTTGGGCCGCGCCCGCCGATCTGCAACGTGCCAAAGAGCTGACCTACAAGGTTAACGACGTGCTCAAGAAGCTCTTCGATGATGCAGGTATGCTGCTGGTGGACTATAAACTGGAGTTTGGGCTCTTTAAGGGCGAAGTTGTCCTCGGTGATGAGTTCTCTCCAGATGGCTGTCGCCTATGGGATAAAGAGACGCGTAAAAAGATGGATAAGGATCGTTTTCGTCAGGGCCTCGGTGGAGTTATTGAGGCTTACGAAGAGGTTGGTGGACGTCTGGGGATCAACTTCGACGCCTAATCGTATCAACCATAGTAGATCTACAGCGGCGCCCTCGGGCGCCGTTTTGCGTTTCGGTTCTGCGCAGGTGCGTGTACGCAGGTTCCATGGCCAACTGCTATGCTAAATGCAGATATATATGCAGTGTAACCTCGGGAATCTTGGAGAGAACCGATGCCCCAGAATCGCATAGAACAAAAAAACAAACTAATCGCCTCACTCAATGCACAGATCAAGAAGCGCAGCGACTCTAATGAGCTTGAGCGCTTACTCAGGTTTGTTGATTACTACTACAAAGTCTCGCCCCTAGAGGAGTTGAAGGAGCGCAGTCTCGAGAATCTCTATGGCTCGACGCTCAGCTGCTTCTCCTGGCTGCAAGAGTGGCAAGGAGAGCGCCGTAAGCTGAGAGTCTTCAACCCGAGTATAGAGACACACGGCTGGCACTGTTCTCATACCGTTATCCAACTGCTGCATCAAAATATGCCATTCATCGTTGACACGGTTCGCATGGAGCTCAATAGACGGTGCAAAGTTATTCATGTGGTTCACTCTGGTGTGCTTAGGGTCGATCCAGATAGTGCGCAGGTGCTCGACGAGGGCTCAAACGATGGAGCCGAGGTCAGCCTGCTCTACATAGAGATTGACCGTACCACAGATCCGCAGGACCTAAAGGAGCTTCGAGAGGGGCTTGAGGAGGTGATGAGCGATCTTTGTGCGGCTGTTGATGACTATGAGCAGATGTTGCAAAAGGCGCGCGAGTTAGCGGCTGAGCTGGCAGGACGAAAAGATGCGGAGTCCAGCGAAGCCGCTGCTTTGCTAGATTGGATGTGTCAGGACCACTTCACCTTCCTTGGATTTGATCAGGTTAACTATAAACGCACCACAGAGGCACTTCAGGTCGAGCGTGAATCGGGTTCAGAGCTCGGTATTATGCGAATCTACGCGCCTAAAGGGCCAAAACTCTTACGGACACTGAGCGAGGATGAGGCGAATTTTAGAACGTCCAAAGCACCGCTCTTTTTCGCTAAGGATTACCACCGCTCGCGGGTACACCGCCCCGCCTATCAAGATATGGTGGTTGTAAAAGCCTTTAATAAGCGTGGCGAAGTGAGCGGAGAGTACCGCTTCTTTGGGCTTTACACCTCGCCGGTCTATGTCGAAGCGCCCTGGAACATTCCTGTAGTGCGCAAACGCTTGGAGCATATCGTTGCACAGACCGGCTTCTCGCGCGGTGGGCACGCTCATAAAACGTTGCAGCAGACTTTTGTTGAGATGCCTCGCGATGAACTGATGCTTTCAACCGACAATGAGTTATTCATCAATGTCATGGGTATCTTCAACCTGCAAGAGCGACGCAAAGTTAGGCTCTTGCACCGTCGCGATATCAGCGGAAATTTCAACACATTCCTCTACTATGTGCCACGCGATATCTTTAATACCCAGTTACGTTCTCAGGTGCAGTCACTGCTGTGCGAGCGACTAGGCGTTGAGGACTCCGAATTCACCAGCTACTACAGTGAGTCAGTACTCACACGCGTCTATTTTGTTCTGCCGAGTCGTGACGGCAGCTTCAATGCGTTTGATCCATTGCAACTTGAAGAGGATGTTGCGGCTCTAAGCCTCTCTTGGAGCGATGAGCTGAGCAACGCCCTATTTGAATTCTATGGTGAGGAGCGCGGTAGCCGACTAACAAGCCGCTATCGCCAGGCTTTTCCCGCCGCCTACAGGGAGCATTTCAACGCCGGTTCGGCGGCCGCTGACATCGAGTATTTAGAGCAGTTGCGAGCGGGGAGACCGATCGCGCTCAGTTTTTATCGACAGATTGAGCAGTCACGAGACCTACTGCGCTTTAAGCTGTTTGCACCAGGGAGTGCGCTAGTGCTCTCGGATGTCATCCCAATTCTCGAAAATCTCGGGATGCGTGTGCTAGGTGAGCACCCCTACCGCATTCGTTTAGAGTCGGGCGAACTCTTCTGGATACATGACTTCTCGCTGGAGTACCGCGCAGGCGATCAGGTTGATCTCGATGCGGTGAAGCAACTGTTCCAGGATGCGTTTGAGAATATATGGAATGGTAGTGCTGAAAGCGATTCATTTAACCGCCTCGTTATTGGTGCACATCTGAGTTGGCGTGAGGTTGCCATGTTGCGTGCCTATGCTCGCTATAATCAGCAGATTCGCTTTGGTTTTAGTCAGCAATATATCGCTGCCACGCTCGCTCGTCACTTGCAGATTACCCGCTTGCTGGTTGCTCTATTTAGAGCTCAGTTTGAGCCCGAGCGCCAGAGCTCAGATAAGGTAAAAGCGCTCAGTGTTCGCTTGATAAATTCAATCCAAGATGCGCTGGAGCACGTTGAAAATCTCAACGATGACAAAATCCTACGCCGTTACCTAGAGTTAATCCGGGCAACCCTGAGAACCAACTTTTTCAGGACTGATGAACAGGGTAATTTGCGTAGCTATTTCTCATTCAAGATTAAGCCGAGCGGTATAGAGCAGATGCCGCTGCCGCGACCTGAATTTGAGGTGTTTGTCTATTCGCCACAGGTTGAGGGTGTGCACCTAAGGGGTGGCAAGGTAGCACGAGGTGGTCTGAGATGGTCGGATCGTCTGGAAGATTACCGCACCGAAGTGCTAGGTTTGGTGAAAGCCCAGCAGGTTAAGAACGCGGTTATCGTACCGGTGGGCGCGAAAGGTGGTTTCGTTGCAAAAACCATCGCGGAGGACGCCGACAGAGAGGAGATACAGCGTCTCGGCGTTGCCGCATACCAGACCTTTATTCGCGGTCTACTCGATATTACTGACAACTTAGATGCGGGCAACGTTATTCCACCCGAAAACGTAGTGCGACTGGATTCCGATGATCCTTATCTAGTCGTTGCCGCTGACAAAGGCACAGCAACTTTCTCTGATATCGCCAACCAGATAGCTGGCGAATACGGCTTTTGGCTCGGTGACGCCTTCGCCTCTGGTGGTTCGCAGGGGTATGACCACAAGAAGATGGGCATTACAGCGCGCGGGGCTTGGGAGTCCGTCAAGTTGCACTTCCGTGAGAAGGGGGTGGATATTCAGACTGAACCCTTCACTGTCGTTGGCATAGGCGACATGTCGGGTGATGTGTTCGGTAACGGTATGCTGCTGTCGCAGCAGATTAAGCTGCAGGCGGGATTTAACCACCTACACATTTTCATCGATCCAGATCCAGATCCGGCGAAGAGTTACGCTGAGCGTAAGCGTCTGTTTGAGCTACCGCGCTCAAGCTGGACCGACTACGATGCTAAACTTATATCTCGTGGGGGTGGTGTCTTTTCAAGAGCTGCGAAGTCGATTGATATTACGCCCGAGATGAAAAAAGCATTCGAAATAAAAGCGGATAAATTATCCCCGAATGAACTGATCTCTGCGCTGCTTTGCGCCCCTGTCGATCTGCTCTGGAATGGTGGTATCGGAACCTACGTCAAAGCCAGTAGTGAGACTCATGCGGATGTTGGTGATAAGGCTAATGACTCGCTGCGTATCGATGCGCGACAATTGCGGGCGAAAGTTGTGGGTGAGGGGGGTAACCTTGGGCTAACGCAACGTGCGCGCATCGAGTATGCGCTCGCAGGCGGTGCGTGTAACACCGACTTTATCGATAACGCGGGTGGAGTCGACTGCTCAGACCATGAGGTAAATATCAAGATCGCACTGCAGTCTGTGTTGCAGGCGGGTGATCTCACTGAGAAACAGCGCAATAAACTTCTCGCTGATATGACAGATCGCGTGGCGCAGTTGGTGCTAACGCATAACTACCGTCAAGCACTAGCGTTGGCATTGGCCGAGTCCCAGTTGCCCCAACAGAACGACGACTATCCGGTGCTTATTCGTCAGCTTGAAGGGAGTGCCAAGTTAAATCGAGCGCTAGAGTTTATCCCCGAAGATGAAGAGCTAACTGAGCGCATTAAGCAGGGTAAGGTGCTCTCACGGCCCGAGCTTTCGGTCCTCATCTCCTATGTAAAAGGGGAGCTCAAAGAACGCTTTAATGACCCGCTGATCTCCGATGATCCCTACGTCGCTAAAATACTCTTTGAAGGGTTCCCGGAGGCGTTGGTCGAGCGGTTTGAGCCTGCGGTTGCAGAGCATCGTCTGCGCTCCGAGATCATCGCCACCCATCTCGGTAATGCGCTGGTCAATCAGATGGGCATACCCTTCATGATGCGTGTGGCGCAGGCGACTGGTCGCTCCAGTGTCGATATCGCCCGAGCCTGGGTAGCCGCGCGGGATATCTTCGAGATCCCCTCCATGTGGAGCGAACTGGAGGGGCTGGATAATCAAGTAGATGCATCAACTCTACATGCCGTAATGGGCGATATTCAGCGCCTTATGCGCCGTGTCTGTGTATGGATACTCAGACAGTATGCGGAGCTGCCCAGCCCCGAGGTTCTAGTCAAACGTTTCGCCACTCCCGTCGCTCGGTTGCGCAGTGAATTGCAAGCACACATCACAGGAACGCCTGCGCTCCAGTGGCAGGAGCGTAATCAGCAGTTGGTGGAGAGTGGGCTTCCCGAGGCGTTGGCGCGCGATGCTGCGTCGCTAGAGAGTCTCTTCTCGCTGCTGGACATTAGTCTGATATCGGAGAAAGACACTCATGGTCTTGATGTTGTCTGTAATACCTACTTTGCTATCAGTGATCGGCTCTCGCTCTATTGGCTTGAGGAGCAGATGAAGTCACTTGATGCCAAGACGCGCTGGCAGGTTCAAGCGAGAGAGGTCTTCCGAGAGGACCTGAATCGACAGCAGCATCTGCTGGCCTTGAATGCGCTAAACCTTCACGCCGCGGATGGTGAGTGCACTTTGCCACCAGTCGACTGTTGGGAGCGAGCCAACGAACTCTTGCTGCAACGCTGGTCAAAGTTGACCAGTGAGTTGCAGAGCGGTGAGGGTGTTGACTCCGCAATCCTCACCGTGGCTATGCGTGAGCTACAGGCCTTTAGCCTACATGCCGATTAACTAGAAGGGCGCGGCTGAGCGAAAGCTCAGTCGCTCATCCGTGCTGGGGTGAAACAGTTCCAGTAAGTCTGCATGCAGCATTAAACGATCAACAGACTCGAGCGCCGCACCGCCGGCGTAGAGATTATCTCCAAGAATCGGATGCCCCAGCACCTGCATATGCAGGCGTAGTTGGTGTGAGCGTCCGGTAATTGGGTAGAGTGCCATTCGTGTAGCCTCCAGACCCGCTACCTGTTCATGTGCGAGTGCATGCCAGTATGTCGTCGCAGACTTTCCCTGTTCAAAGTCTATCATCTGCAGTGGGCGCCTCTCCCAATCACAGCGCATCGGTTCGTGACGCGCTCCATCCCAACCGCTAACATAGCCTGAAACCAACGCCTGGTAGCGTTTGAAGTTGCGTCGTTGCTGGAACTGCATACTGAGTTGGCGGTGAGACTCTTTAGAGCGGGCTAACACCATCAATCCAGAGGTCGCACAGTCGAGGCGGTGTACAATCAGCGCATCGGGCCAGAGCTCTTGAGCTCTGCGCCAGAGGCAATCCTGCTTATCTTCACCCCGACCGGGAACCGACAGCAGCCCTGCCGGTTTTTCCAGGATGAGCATCTCCGTATCTTCATAGTGGCAGAACATCAACATCTCTCAAACAGAGCCAAGGACTCGATATGGTGAGTTTGAGGGAACATATCGGCGACACATAGACGGCTAAAGCGGTAGCCCTGATTGACTAGGGTCTCGGCATCGCGCACAAGCGAAGCGGGGTCACAGGCGATATAAGCGAGTGCACGTGGCTTATGATCTTTTAGGGCCTGAATAATCTCAGCCGCACCTTGGCGCGGCGGATCGAGCAGAATCAGGTCATATGAATCTGCGAGCCACCCAGCTTCAGTATCGGGGTCCGAAAGATCAGTGGCGAATGCTTGAATATTACTGCAGCCGTTTTTCGCTGCATTCTCTAGCGATCGCTCAACCATCGTGGCGCTCCCCTCCACAGCTGTCACTTGTTGAACTCTCTTTGCCAGCGGCAGGGAGAAGTTACCTAGGCCAGAGAATAGGTCAAGCACCCGCTCTTCAGGCTTTGGCTGCAGCCACTCGAGAACTCGGTTGATCATCAACTCATTCACCTCAGCATTGACTTGAACAAAGTCGCTGGCGCTGAACTCCAACTCGAACTTGAACAGAGGCGCATCGTTTATCATGAGTTTGGTTGCGGCGGGATTTGCATTCAGGGTGCGAGTTGGAAGATCCTTTGCTCTGACACTTAGATTGACCTCATGAGCATGTGCGAGACTAGCCAGCTCACGGCTCAGTTCGTCGCTAAGATTGCGCGTCGCTCGCAGCTCTGCCTCAAGTCCTGAACTCCCCTCAATAATTTCAACCTGAGTAATATGTTTAATCCGCTCGAACTGCGCCAAGGTATGGCGTAGCGCACTAATGAACACATTAATTTTTGGGGTGAGCACCGCGCAGTGCTCGATATCCACCAATTTGTTACTGCCGCGGCGCCGAAAGCCCATGAGGAGCTCGCCAGAGTCTCGTTGATTGATTCCGATACGAGCCGCACGGCGGTAACCGAACTTCTCAGATCCGCACAGAGGGGCGTCTACAGACTCAGGTTCAATCTTTGCCCGCTTGGCCAACTGCGTCAGCAACTCCTGCTGCTTAAGCGCGATCGCATGCTCGGGGTCCAAATGTTGTAGGTCGCAACCTCCGCACTGCGTGTAGTAGGGGCAGGCTGGTTCCACTCTGGAAGTGCAGGGGGTAATGACACTGATTGCACGCCCCTCATCAAAGCGTTTGCCACTCTTCTCTATCTCGACTTCGACCACCTCACCAGGGAGTGCGTCTCGCACAAACAGCGTTTTACCTTCGGGGCGAGCAACGCCTCGGCCATCGAGGGAGAGAGAGAGTACTTCAACTGGAGTTTCGCGCTGCAGTTGTCTCTTCGGCTGCTGGCGTGGGCCACCATAGCGGATGCGGCGATGTTTCATTAAAAGGAGCCTAACAAAAAAGAGCCTGAACAAGAGGCTGAGTTGGGCACTCTTTTGAGTGCTTTGGGTATACTCAGAGTTTAACCAATTTTTGCTTCAAACGGGATATTTACCGAATGCCGATGACCTTTGCTGTGGAACACCCCTTTGCTCAGTTCGTTCGAATCCTTGGAAAGGGTAAGAAGGGTAGTCGATCGCTGACCCGTGAAGAGGCTCGTATCGCTATGGGTATGATTCTCGATAAGCAGGCTGAGCCCGAGCAACTCGGCGCTTTTCTGATGCTGCTGAGAATGAAAGAGGAGACACCAGAGGAGTTGGCTGGCTTTGTTGATGCGGTGCGTGAGCGTTTTCCCATCCCCACACATCTTGATGTTGCTCTGGATTGGTCGAGTTATGCAGGCAAGAAGCGCCACCTACCCTGGTACCTCTTGGCGGCTCTGTTGCTTGCCGAGCAAGGGGTTAGCGTTTTTATGCACGGTGCTCGCGGTCACACGGCGGGTCGTATCTACACCGAAGATGCGCTGCAGGTGATGGGTGTCCCAGTTGCCCGGGAGTGGAGCCAGGTTGAGCAGCAGTTGGCAGCGAGCAACTTCAGTTTCATGTCGATCGATAACCTCTGTCCGCCGCTTGGCGAAATAATTCAACTTCGCTCTGTTCTTGGACTGCGTTCTCCTGTTCATACGCTCTGTCGCCTGTTAAATCCGCTGAGTGCCCCGGCTACCGTCGATGGGGTGTTCCATCCCCCCTACGCACCTATGCATCAGCAGACAGCGTTGCTGTTGGGAACTAAAAATAGTGCCACGGTGCGCGGTGATGGCGGTGAAGCCGAGGTGAAGCCGGATTCCGATACTGAGTTGCACTGGATTATTGATCGGCAGTTGAGTGTCTCTAACTGGCCGAGACTCTATTCTCAGCGTCTGGTAAAGAGTGATGAGTTGAGCCTAGAGGATCTACGGGAGCTTTGGGCGGGGCGCCTAGAGCACCCTTATGGCGAAGGCGCAGTGATTGCAACGCTGGCTGTAGTGCTGCGCCTCTTGCCGGGAAATGCCGCTCTTAATGAATCTGAGTTGACAACGCAGGCGCGCGAGCGCTGGGCAGCTCGCAATCGCCAACGCTTTTAATCTTTGCGCAGTGAATCTTTGATGGCGATAGGTGAGGGGTAGCGGAATATCACCACATAGGTTGAGAGTAGGAAGCTCAGAATCGCTGTCGCCTGGATAACATGAGATGCCTCAGTACCGATAAGTTGTGAGGCAAATGCAAGGTAAGCGATCAGTAGCGAGAACTCGCTCGTCTGGCCCAAGCGGAAGCCAATCTCCCATCCTGTCTCGCTATTCTCGCTGATACCGCGTAGGAGCGTGCGGAATACCAGCGGTTTGAACACCAGTACTGCGAGTGTCATAACAAGTGCCGGTAGTAAAATGTCGTCGAGCAGCTCGAGGTTGAAACTGGCACCAACCGAGAAGAAAAACATGATCAAGAAGAAGTCACGCAGCGGCTTGAGGCTGGTGGCGATATATTGCGAAATTGGACTGGTCGCCAGTGTAACGCCTGCGATAAAGGCACCCATTTCGGCCGAGAGGCCGAGGAATTCTGCTGCTTCTGCCATGCCCAAGCACCAGCCGATAGCGACAAGGAATATGTATTCGTGAAAGCGGTCGAAGCGCATCAGTAGTGGCAGCAGAACAAATCGCACCATTAACCAAGCAGCAAATACCAGAGTCGGCAGTGCCAACATCGATTTGAGGAACCCCGTAACGGGGTCACTCCCACCGCCTGAATTGAGCAGTAGTAGCACCAAGATTGCGATGACGTCTTGCAGTAGCAGGAGGCCGACAACAAGTTCGCCGGTATGCTTATGGTGCAGTACAGTGGTGGGTAGCAGCTTAATACCGATGATTGTGCTCGAGAACATCATAGCCGCGCCTACGACTAGAGCTTCTGTCTGGGTAAATCCAAACGCAAGGGTAATGCCGTAACCCAAACCAAGAAACAGAAGCGAGCTTATCAGAGCGACGAGCGTCGCCTTCTTCAACATATGGATAAGGTGCGACGGCTGCATATCCAGCCCTAGGAGAA
This sequence comes from Oceanospirillaceae bacterium, assembly GCA_013373575.1. Classification (GTDB taxonomy): domain Bacteria; phylum Pseudomonadota; class Gammaproteobacteria; order Pseudomonadales; family Balneatricaceae; genus Marinobacterium_E. The sequence continues at coordinate 10,394 of JABXHP010000307.1, forward strand.
ACAGCAGGAAGATAATACCGATGTGAGCGATGTCGGAGAGTAGGCTGGTGTCGCTGACAGCCGATAGGCCTGACGGTCCTAAAAGCGCGCCGAGTACTATATAGGCCACCAGCAACGGCTGGCGCGTATACAGAGCCACGGAGGCGAGCACTGCAGCGCCGCTAAATATCAGAAAGAAAGAGGTAAATAGCGAGTGTTCGGGCATGCGTGCAGCGTCCTGTCAGAAAGTAAAGAGTGTATCAGAGGCGTACAGATTAGAAAGCTGATCAATTAATAACCGATCAATTTACTCAGATATTATTAGGCTGTATGCTGTCATTAAGTAGAATTCTAGCGGAGTCTCAGTTTAATGCTGAATATTGAAGTTACCCCAGGTGCAGAAACTTACCTCGCTGAGCTGCTTTCGAAGCAGAATGTCGAGGGAATTGCGGTTCGTCTATTTGTCACTCAGCCCGGCACAAGCTATGCCGAGACTTGTCTCGCATACTGCCGTCCAGAAGAGGTGAATGCCGAAGATGAGATCATGGATATGGAGCAGCTAAGGTTCTATATCGAGAGGAACTCTATCCCTTATCTCGACGAGGCATTCATTGACTACGCTCAGGATCGCATGGGTGGTCAGCTAACGATTAAAGCCCCCAATGCGAAGGTGCCGAAGGTGTCAGCTGACAGCCCAATGGAGGAGCAGATCAACTATGTGCTCTATTCAGAGATCAATCCTGGTCTGGCATCGCATGGCGGCGAGGTGAAGCTTATAGGCTTGATTGAAGAGGGCGATGGGCCCATCGCTGTTCTCAAGTTCGGCGGTGGCTGTCAGGGTTGTAGCGCAGTTGATATGACTCTTAAAGACGGCGTTGAGCGTACCCTGATAGATAAAATCCCGGGTTTGGTCGGTGTGCGTGACGAAACAGACCACAGCCAGCGTGAGAACGCCTACTTCAAATAAGCTTTAAAGCCCGACAGCTAATCTGGCAGCACCCAGAAGATGGGGAGAGTGAAGGACTCTCCCTTGCATTTTCCACCTCAGCCCCCATATTCTCATTAGAGAGCCACTTTAAAAGATTTTTGCGTGCAGTGACGCGCCGTTACCAGAGGCACAAATGATGGATCAAAACGCAAGTAACTCCCCGACGCTAGAACTACCTGTATTACCGTTGCGTGATGTCGTTGTATACCCGCATATGGTGATCCCCCTATTTGTCGGTCGCCAGAAGTCTATTCAGGCTCTAGAAGAGGCGATGCTGCGCGATAAACAGATCCTGCTTGTCGCCCAACGTAGTGCCTCGGAAGATGAACCTCGTATGTCGGACCTGTTTGAAAATGGCACGGTTGCGACAATCTTGCAGATGCTCAAACTGCCAGACGGTACCGTCAAGGTTCTGGTAGAGGGCGAGTATCGCGCCCGAATCGACACGCTCTACGAAGAGCAAGAGCACTACGCGGCACGTTTGCACCAACTCAATGAAGAGGAGGTCGATAGTGCCGAGGCGCAGATTTACAAGCGCACGGTACTCGATCAGTTCGAGCGTTTCATTCAGATCAACAAAAAGATCCCGAATGAGGTTCTCACCTCACTTAACAACATCGAAGATCCAAGCCGTCTATCGGATACTATTGCAGCTCACATGTCGCTTAAGCTTGAGCAGAAGCAGGAGCTGCTTGAACTGCTGAGTGCCAAGACTCGTCTTGAGAAGCTAATGTCGTTGATGGAGGCGGAGATCGACCTTGTTGAGGTTGAAAAACGTATCCGTGGCCGCGTTAAGAAGCAGATGGAGAAGAGCCAGCGCGAGTACTACCTGAATGAGCAGATGAAAGCGATTCAGAAGGAGCTGGGCGATCTAGATGAGTCTGGTGGCAGCGATCTTGATGAGCTGCAGCGAAAAATTGAAGGCGCAGGTATGCCACAAGAGGCGCTGGATAAAACCCTCGCCGAATTTAACAAGCTGAAGATGATGTCACCGATGAGTGCGGAAGCGACCGTTGTTCGCGGCTACATCGATTGGATGCTGCAGATTCCTTGGTCTAAGCGGACAAAAGTGCGCTTGGATATGAAACGCGCTACCAAGATACTCGACGAAGATCACTACGGTCTCGATGAGGTGAAAGAGCGTATCATCGAATATTTGGCGGTGCAGAAGCGAGTGCGTAAACTGCGCGGGCCGATTCTCTGTCTGGTAGGGCCTCCAGGTGTGGGTAAAACTTCACTTGGTCGCTCCATCGCGCGTGCAACCAACCGCGAGTATATCCGCATGGCTTTGGGTGGCGTACGTGACGAAGCTGAGATTCGCGGACATCGCCGCACTTACATCGGCTCTATGCCGGGCAAACTGATTCAGAAGCTCTCTAAAGTGGGGGTGAAAAACCCGCTCTTCTTGTTAGATGAGATCGACAAGATGGGTATGGATCACCGCGGTGATCCAGCTTCGGCGCTGCTGGAAGTGTTGGATCCTGAGCAGAACTCAAGCTTCAACGACCACTACCTAGAGATCGATTATGACCTCTCGGAAGTGCTGTTCGTCTGTACGTCGAACTCAATGAACATTCCAGGCCCGCTATTGGATCGAATGGAGCTGATTCGTATCCCGGGCTACACCGAAGATGAGAAGCTAAACATCGCGCGTCGTTACCTAGTACCGAAGCAGGTTAAGCAGAACGGTCTGAAAGCGAAAGAGCTGGAGATCAGTGACAGTGCCATCATCGATATCATCCGCTACTACACGCGTGAAGCGGGTGTGCGTGGACTGGAGCGAGAGCTGGCTAAAGTGTGCCGTAAGGTCGTTAAAGAGCTGGCGCTGGGTACGGTCGACACTAAGACCCTCACCGTCGGCAGCGACCAGCTTGAGCACTACCTAGGCGTGCATAAGCACAGCTTCGGTCGCGCGGAAGAGCAGGATCAGGTAGGTCAGGTGACCGGCTTGGCGTGGACTCAGGTTGGTGGTGATATTCTTACCATCGAGGCGGCAATTGTACCTGGCAAAGGGCGTCAAATTTTGACGGGCTCCTTGGGTGACGTCATGAAGGAGTCGATTCAGGCAGCGCTGACCGTTGTGCGTAACCGCGCGGAGTCACTGGGAATTTCAACTGATTTTCATGAGAAGCGAGATCTGCACATTCACGTGCCCGAGGGCGCGACGCCAAAAGATGGCCCAAGCGCAGGTATAGGTATGTGCACTGCTTTGGTCTCATCTCTGACCGGTATTCCGGTACGCTCTGATGTCGCTATGACCGGTGAGATCACTTTGCGTGGACAGGTACTGCCAATCGGTGGCTTGAAGGAGAAGCTCCTTGCAGCCCACCGTGGAGGCATTAAGACGGTAGTGATTCCTGATGAAAATCGTCGTGATTTAAAAGAAATTCCCGACAATATCAAAGCAGATTTGGAAATTAAGCCGGTTAAGTGGATTGATGAAGTCTTAAGCATTGCACTTACTCGCCAGCCTGAACCTCTGTCCGAAGAGCAGAAGAAAGCGTTAGCGAGTGAAGCGGCAAAGTCAGAGACGACATCTGAAGCAATTAGTCGACATTAAGCGAAACCCGCGTATTTTCTGGCTTTCAGCAGTTGACACCCTCTCTGGCTGGTTGCTATAAAGGGATTACAAGTGCTCGCAGCGTTTGAATATACAAAAACATAGAAAAACACTTCTCACAAAGGGGAACAATGTGAACAAGTCTGAATTGATTGATGCTATCGCAGCATCTGCTGATCTTCCTAAAGCAGCTGCTGGCCGTGCGCTAGACGCTACTCTGGAAGCGGTTACTGAAGCTCTGACTAAAGGCGAATCAGTTGCACTGGTTGGTTTCGGTACTTTCACCACCAAAGAGCGTGCTGCTCGCGACGGTCGCAACCCACAGACTGGTGCTACTATCCAGATCGCTGCAGCGACTCTGCCAACCTTCAAGCCAGGCAAGGCGCTGAAAGACGCTGTAAATAAGTAAGTTTCTAGCTAGCCGCAGCTAATCGAAATTGTAGAAGGATTTGATTGGTAGTCGGCGTAGCTAATCAAAAAAAAGCGCACCTTCGGATGCGCTTTTTTAGTTTTAAGGATTGATATAACCATGTTGCAATCGATGCGCGACAACTCACAAGGAATTATTGCTAAGGTCCTGGTGGGTTTGATTATTGTTGTTTTTGCGCTCTGGGGTGTGGACTCCCTAGTCGGTTTGGCTACAGCTAAACCTGCACCGGCAAAAGTGAATGGTGCTGAAATTACTGAGATAGAGTTAGCTCGTGGAGTTGAGCTTCAGCGTCGTCAAATTCTAAACCAGATGGGGGCTGATGCAGACCCAGCGATGTTGGATGACAGCCTGCTGCGTAAGTCGGTTCTCGACAGTCTGGTGGATCGGACATTGCAACAGACTCATGCTGAGGATGCGGGGCTTTTTGTATCTGAAGAGATGCTAGATCAGCTAATCGTCAGTACACCAGATTTCCAGGTTGAGGGGCGCTTTGACCGTAACCAGTTTGAAGCGACGTTACGAAGCGCCGGCTTTACGCCACTGACCTACCGTGACCTGCTGCGCACAATGACGCTTGTTGATCAGCAGCGTCGAGCCTTTACAGATTCGGCTTTCGTAACCCAAGCTGAGCTTGATCGCATGTTAGAGCTCAACCGTCAGACTCGCGATCTACGGTATGTACAGATTAGCGTTGATGCTGCCGCAATCGAGGTAACAGATGCTGAGCTGCAGCAGGCTTATGACGAGCGTGCCGACTCCTTTTTAACTCCAGAGCAGCTCGTGATGGATTACGTTCTGCTGGAGCGCAGCGCCTTTGAACGCCCTGATGCTGTCAGTGAAGCAGATCTAAACAGCGCCTATGAACGCCTGAAAGCGGATTTTCAGGGACAGGAAGAGCGTCTGGCGCGTCATATCCTGTTAGAGGTGAATGACGCCATGAGCGCAGATCAGGCAGTGGCCAAAGCCGAAGAGTTGCGTCAGCAGATTGCGGCAGGTGCTGATTTTGCTGAACTTGCCAAGACTGAGTCTCAGGATATCGGCTCTGCGCCAATGGGCGGTGAGCTCGGGTATCTAACTAAAGGCTTCTTTGATGGTGCCTTTGATGATGCACTCTTTGCTCTGCAAGAGGGTGAAGTCTCTGCACCGGTGACAACTGAGTTTGGCGTGCATCTTATTAAGCTCGATGCGGTGCGTCAGACAGAGGTTCCAAGTTTTGCAGACGTAGAGTACGACCTGCGTAATGAGATTGCTCAGCAGCAGGCGGAAGGCGAGTATGTTAACGCTCTTGAGCGCTTAGCTGACCTCGCTTTCTCTAGCGGTGACCTGGTGGCGGTATCTGAAGAGCTAGATCTTGAAATTCAGACCTCTGAACCTTTTTCAAAGAGTGGTGGCGAAGGGCTTTTTGCTAACGCTAGAGCTTTGCGCGCCGCTAACTCGGATGCCGTACTTAAGGAGCGCCTTAACTCCGATCTGGTCGAACTAGACTCCGGTCGCACACTAGTGCTGCACCTGAACGAGGAGATTCCTGCACGCCAGCTATCTCTTGAGGAGGTGCGTGACCAGTTAGTCGCTGAAATTAAGGCGCAGAAAGCCGCTGCACAGGCGCAGTCTGAAGCTGAAACGCTGATTACCAAATTGAAGTCTGGTGATGCTGACGATGTTGAATGGCAAGTAGCCGAGACCGTGATTCGCGGCGGTGATGCGCAGGTTCCGCCAGCTGTTGTTAGCCGTGCTTTTGCAATGCCTAAGCCCGACAGCGCGCCAGACTATGCTAGCGTTACTCTGTTCGATGGCAGTGCAGTTGTGCTTACGGTCGACGCAGTGGGCGTCGCAGAGGAGACGCTGGAGTCGGAGCAGCGTGCGCAGATTGGGCGTATGTTAGCTGGCTTGCACGGTGAGAAGGCGTTCAATGCCTACTTCGAAAAACTAAAGTCTATGGCTGAAATTGAAATTAACTAGCGGTAAGACTTGGTAGTTAGAACTCAAAAACGCGTCTCAGGGCGCGTTTTTTGTCAGTGCTGAGAGGTTAGTGTGTCAGATTTAATACAGTTGGTTTATGTCAGTACCGCAACACGGCAGCTTAATGAAGAGGATCTAACCGATCTTTTGACGAAAACTCGAGAGAGTAATCAGACGAAGCATATTACGGGTATGCTGCTATTTGATGGCGCATCGTTTATGCAGGTGATTGAGGGTGACCGCGACCCTATTGAGTCCCTCTACGTACGTATAAAGAGCGACCCTCGTCACAAAAATATCGTTACTATTTTTGAAAAACCGATCGAGAAGCGTCAGTTTCCTGACTGGAGTATGGGATTCAAGAATCTGAGCGGTGATATGTTAAGGAAGATAGAGGGTGTGAATGACTTCTTTGCCGACAAAACCTGCCTGGGTGATGTTGAGCAGAGTCGTGCTCTCCGTATTCTAGAGTACTTCTCGACAGAGGGCTTCTCTTAGGGTGTCAGCCCAATTGTAAATCTTATGAGGGACTCCGGAGGTGGCGGCCAATCCACCCCCCTCCAGAGGCTGTTTTTAACTGCCTAGGCCACGGCCGCTTCTGCAGCTTTGGTGACTGGCGCGGGTGTGCGGATCAAATGGTCAAAAGCACTAAGGGCCGCTGTCGCGCCTGCGCCCATTGAGATTACGATCTGCTTGTAAGGCACGTTTGTAGCGTCACCTGCGCCAAAGACACCTGCGATATTGGTGGCACCCTTAGCATCTATCTGAATCTCTCCGTGCTGGGTTAGGGCAAGCTCGCTCTGCTTGAGCCACTCAGTATTCGGAATCAGACCGATCTGCACGAAAATTCCTTCGAGCTCAATGCGGTGCGAATCACCGCTGTTACGGTCAATGTAGTTAATCGCCGTAACGCGCTGGCCATCACCCTCAACTTCGGTAGTTTGAGCCATCTTAATAATGCGGATGTTGCCCATCGAGTTGGCTTTGTCCTGCAGTACCTGATCGGCTCGCAGTGTGTCGCTAAATTCCAGCACGGTCACCTCTTTGACGATGCCTGCTAAGTCTATAGCAGCTTCGATACCAGAGTTACCGCCGCCGACTACTGCAACACGCTTGCCTTTGAACAATGGACCATCGCAGTGCGGGCAGTAGGCTACGCCCTTGCCGCGATACTCCTGCTCACCGGGTACATTTAGCTCACGCCAGCGGGCACCTGTGGCAAGAATGACGGAGCGGGCCTTCAATGTAGCGCCGCTCTCGAGCTCAATACTGTGGTAACCATCGGCACTGCTCATCGCAGCAGCGCGTTGATGCGTGATGATATCAACCTCATAATCTTTTACATGCTGCTCCATGGCTGAAACAAGTTTCGGGCCTTCGGTGTAGGGTACCGATATCAGGTTCTCAATACCCATTGTCTCCTGCACCTGACCGCCGAAACGCTCGGCTACCAATGCTGTACGAATACCTTTTCGAGCTGCGTAGATCGCCGCAGCAGCACCTGCAGGGCCACCACCAACGACCATCACCTCATATGGCTCACGCTCAGAGAGTTCGGCAGCTGCACGTTCGGCGCCTGCAGTGTCAAGCTTGGCCAGAATCTCCTCGAGCTCTGTCCGGCCTTGAACAAATAACTCTCCGTTCAAAAATACAGCGGGTACAGCCATCACTTGACGCTGGTCGACCTCCTGCTGGAACAGTGCACCATCGATCATGGTTGCGCTAACCCTAGGGTTTAGGCGTGCCATCAGGTTGAGCGCCTGCACGAGATCAGGGCAATTCTGACATGAGAGCGAGATGTAGATCTCAAAGTTCAGATCGCCCTCAAGTCCTTTAATCTGTTGTTGCACCTGCTCTGAGGCTTTAGATGGGTGCCCACCGGCCTGCAGCAAGGCCAGAATCAGTGAGGTGAACTCATGCCCCATAGGTACACCGGCAAATACTACTCTTGGCGCTTTATCGCCTTGTGCAGAGATCGCCATCGCCGGTCTGCGATCATTTTCCCAGTTCTCAACGCTGATAAGCGCAGAGCGCTGGGCTAGCGTATTTGCTAGGTTGCTAAGCTCCTGCCCCTTCGCAGAGTCATCCGCAGCGAGGTGCAGGGTGATTGGCTGTTTTATGTAGCCAAGGTAAGCATCAAGTTGTTTCAGGATGTTCGCATCTAACATATAGACCTCGATCTACTGTTCAAAATTTAAAAAAGGGGAGGTGTAGCAGCGGAGTTGGGGCCGCCAGTGGGCGACCCCGGGAGTAGACTCGTTTACGATCGCTTAGATCTTGCCAACGAGGTCCAGAGAAGGTGCTAGAGTCTCTTCGCCCTCTTTCCATTTAGCTGGGCAAACTTCACCTGGGTTTGCAGCTACGTACTGTACCGCCTTGATCTTGCGCAGCAGCTCCTGTGCATCACGACCTACACCACCGGCAGAGATCTCTACGATCTGAATCTGACCTTCTGGGTTGATCACGAAAGTACCGCGGTCAGCCAAGCCAGCTTCTTCGATCATTACACCGAAGTTGCGAGTGATAGTACCTGTTGGATCACCGATCATAGGGTACTGGATCTTGTTGATTGTCTCAGACGAGTCGTGCCACGCTTTGTGAGTGAAGTGCGTGTCAGTAGAAACAGCGTAGATCTCAACACCGCGAGCTTTGAACTCTTCGTAGTTGTCAGCAAGGTCGCCCAGCTCAGTAGGACATACGAAAGTGAAGTCAGCAGGGTAGAAGAAAACTACAGACCACTTACCTTTGAGATCTGCTTCAGAAACTTCAACAAATTCACCAGCGTGGAAAGCTGTTGCGTTGAAAGGCTTAACTTCAGAATTGATGTAAGACATTGAGTAAAACTCCATCTATTGCGTTGTTTGGATAGGCACATGTTAAGGAAAACTATTGAAGGGAGGAAATTAATAGTTTTTAGACGGTCTATAAGAAAAATCTATCGCATCTATATTGATTAATAGGATTGATTAAATAATAGACAGAGATAAATGTAGCAGGGGAGCCAAATAGGCTCCTTAGTCGATGCCGCTCGCTGCGATAAGGGCTTGGGTGTAAGGGGTTTTCGGCGCTTGGAAGAGTTGTTCCGTCTCCCCCTCCTCGATGAGTTCACCGCCTTGCATAACCATTATTCTGTGGCTAAGAGCTCGCACGACAGCAAGGTCATGACTGATGAATAGGTAGCTCAACTGATAGCGCTGTTGGAGGTCTCTGAGAAGTTCGACGATCTGTTTCTGCACGCTGCGATCCAGTGCCGAAGTCGGTTCATCGAGAACGATCAGTTTAGGGCGCAGCACCAGCGCGCGCGCGATGGCGATACGCTGACGTTGACCTCCGGAAAACTCATGCGGATAGCGGTGGCGGATATTGGGATCAAGCTGCACATCCTTAAGCGCGGTAATCACCTGCTGTTCACGTTCAGAACGGCTCGATATGCCTTGTACCTCAAGACCTTCTGCCACTATCTCTTCAATGGTCATGCGTGGGCTTAAGCTACCGTAAGGGTCCTGAAAGACAATCTGCATTGAACCGCGCAGAGGGCGAAGCTGCTCCTGTTTGAGCCCATCGATCCTCTGCCCTTCAAACTCAATTTCACCCTCGCTGCGAATCAATCGCAGAATGGCCATCGCGAGGGTGCTTTTGCCAGATCCTGACTCGCCAACAACGCCCAGAGTCTCCCCCTGGTGTAGGCGCAGGTTGATACCGTTAACCGCCTTCACATGATCATAGACACGCTTGAACAGCCCCTTAGTCAGCGGGAACCAGACGCGCATCTGCTTGGCACTGAGTATCATCGATGCACTGTCGGAAATAGGCTCAGGGCGCCCGCTAGGTTCTGCATCGAGCAGCATGCGTGTGTAGGGGTGTTGGGGTTGAGCAAAGAGGCGCGCAGTGGCGTTGTGCTCTACCAATGAGCCCTGATGCATAACGCAGACGGAGTGGGCGTAACGGCGCACGATGTTGAGATCATGGGTTATGAGCAGAATAGCCATGCCCAGTTTATGTTGCAGCTCCTGTAGCAGTTCAAGGATCTGCTGCTGGATTGTGACATCGAGCGCGGTCGTCGGTTCATCGGCAATAAGCAGCTCGGGCTCATTAGCTAGCGCCATGGCAATCATTACACGTTGTCTCTGACCGCCGGAGAGCTCGTGTGGGTAACTTTTGAGGCGTCGCTCGGGTTGGGCAATACCTACCAGATGCAGCAGCTCTAGCGCTCGCTCTCGAGCCTTGCTACCGCTAAGCCCCCGGTGTAAACGCAGTGTTTCACCAATCTGCTTCTCCAGGGTGTGCAGTGGATTTAGTGAGGTCATCGGCTC
>JABXHP010000211.1 GCA_013373575.1 Oceanospirillaceae bacterium
AATCTCCTCAAGCACTCTCTCTTTATCTTCGCAGTGCAATACTCCAAGCCAATGGTTGATATGCGCTTGAGGCCCTGTAGACAACGCTTCCGGGGATGCCCCCAGCAGTTCGTAATAGCGTTTGTTCCACTCAATATCCTCCTCAGTAGGGTTGTAACGCCATAACCCTAGATCGCCTGCAGCTGTGGCTAAGGTCATAAATTTGAGCGCATGATTGAGCTCTTCAACACTCTTTTTTAGTGAACTTTTTGTCTGCTTCAGGTCGGTTACATCGCTCAGGTGTGCGAGTATCTGGCCATCTTCGAAAGGTTCGGCCTCGAGCCTGAATATGGAGTTAGCATCATTCGCCAAAGAGATCTCGAACGGCTCAGCCCAATTATGCGGATCGTATAGCCAGTCGCGTAAAGTTTGACTATCTGCTTCTGTGAATAGAGCAGTAAAGAAGAGGGGTACTTTTTGTTGACGCGAGGCTAGATTAGCTTTCACATGCGCGGCGTTGTTCCAGTCGACAATCTTAAGATCCCTATCGAGTATAAAATATGGGACTGGTAACCGATCTAGCAACAGAGCTCTTTGCTGTAATTGGTGGCGGACTAGCTCCTGAGAATCGATCAGTTCTTGCTGCTGAGCCTCAAGCTCACTTTGGTAAATGCTTAGCTGCTCGGCTAGTAGCTGAAGCTTATGATCATCGCTACCCTGTAGCTCCGACAGGAGCGAGGATACCCGCGCTCTCGAAATAGGCTTGACGAACTTATCCATGCGAAAAACACAATCCTTATAAAAGCGCTGAGATTATTGCCGCTGCGGAGTAGAGCAAACCACATTGGGCGTTTTCAACGCTTAGACTAAGCATATTTCATGCCACTTAATCGTACACTATTGCGGCAATCTGTTTTCGCTTTACGGCCGGTCCGTACTAGGCTGCGGGTCAGTAGACCTAGGGCGTCATAATCCAGCCACAATCTAAAAAATAGCCAATCGATCGACGAACCAGTAGAGGCCAACTGCGGCGATGGCGAGCGAGCTTGGAACAACCACCACACGATGGTAGGTCTGCTCCGACTTAAACCAGATCGCTACGCCAAGGAAGGCCGCTAATACAATCGCGAGCTGTCCAAGCTCAACACCGACGTTGAACGCAAGTAGCGCAGCGACAAAATCTTCGGTAGGCATACCGAACTCAGTCAATACGGTAGCGAAACCCAAACCATGCAGAAGACCAAACGCAAAAACGACGGGTAGCCGGAAAGTATTAATGCGGCTGAAGAATATATTCTCAATGGCAACATAGGCGATGGAGAGGGCAATCAATGGTTCTACAACGCGCGGCGATATCTCTAATACCCCATAGGCCCCTAGGGCGAGTGTGATGGAGTGGGCTAGGGTAAACATGGTGACCTGCAGCAAAATCGACTTCAGGCGCCGGCTGAGTAGAAATATACCTAGCACAAAGAGAATGTGGTCGAGACCAAGCGGGATAATGTGCTGAAAACCACTAATCGTGTAGGTTTGAATCACCTGAGTAACACTGGGTTTGGAGAAGACTTCGTTAAGCAAAAAGGGCTCTGTCGGAACATCCTCCTTGACCCACTGGTGCGGTGACCAGTGATACTCTTCGGTCTCAACATTAACCTGACGAACTCGCGTTGCGTGATCCCCAAAAGCTTCAGGGTAATACCAGGTAATGGACTGAGTTTTGCGTGGTATCACTCCTTCCAGATAGATAACAGAGTTACGCGGCACCTTGGTATACCCGGGCTCAGGAATATCCACCTTCTTTATGATCAGTTCTGCTGGAACGCCATCAAGTCGCAGCTCTACCCCTTCGAGAAAGCGCTTTTCAAAGCCGGAAAACGCTCTACGCAGGTCAGGCCCGCTCATTTGTCTATACTTGTCGTACTCGTCGGCATTTGGCGCCTCTGTCGTGTTGCGATAGCGGCCGTTAATACCCGTCAGTAGTGCCTCTACGCTGGTTCGGATCTCAATCTCTACTACTTCAGTCGTATAGGCACTGATCTCTACCAGTGCGGGCTTCACAACATCGGCTCTAACTGGGTAGAATAACGATGTAACTAGAATGCATATAACTAAAAGACTGGGTAGAGACTTCAAGTGAGTACCTCTTGTTGTAAGGAGACCAGTAGAGTGCATCGAACGGCCAAAAAGGCCCTTTCGCAGACAGGAACCTAAGATAACTATGAATCGTCGTCAACTCTTGAAAGCAATGGCCGCCGCGGCGGCTGCAGGAAGCTTGCCTGCAATTTACAGTGCCCGCGCATTGGCGAGCAACAGTGCACCAAGCGGATTCTATGACATCCCTATGCAGGGCGATGCTCGAATTCTCCACATCACAGACGTACACGGCCAGCTCAAGCCGGTCTACTTCCGCGAGCCAAACGTGAACCTCGGCGTCGGTGACGCTTACGGTCGTGCACCTCATTTGGTCGGTAAGAACTTCCTCAAAGAGATGGGCATAGCTGAGAACTCTCCAGAGGCTTACGCTTACACCTACCTCAACTTCCTGGAGCAGGCGAAGAAATACGGTCGCACGGGTGGTTTCGCGCACGTCAAGACACTACTGGACAGACTGCGCGAGCAGGCTGGTGGTCGTCAGAACACGCTTACACTAGACGGTGGTGACCTATGGCAGGGCTCAGGCACATCACTCTGGACTCGCGGCGTCGATATGGTAGAGGCATCTAACATCTTGGGTATCGACGTCATGGTCGGTCACTGGGAGTTCACCTACCGTGAAGAGGAGGTACTTTCCAACGTTGCACTTTTCAAGGGTGACTTCATTGGTCAGAACGTTAAGATCCTCGAGGATTCGCTGTTCGGCGATGAGTATTACGAGATGGTAGAGCGTTTCGACGGTCGTGGCCTCTACGACGAAGATACCGGCCACGCTTTCCAGCCCTATGTCATGAAAGAGGTTAACGGTGCGCGTATCGCGGTTGTTGGTCAGGCGTTCCCGCGTACCTCTAACGCTAACCCGAAAGAGTTCTTCCCTGATTGGTCGTTCGGTTTGCGTGAAGATGACATGATCGAACTAGTCGAGCAGATCCGTGCTGAAGAGCAGCCTGACGCAGTTATCCTGGTATCGCACAACGGCATGGACGTTGATATCAAGATGGCTGAGCGCGTGCCGGGTCTCAACGCGGTATTCGGTGGTCACACGCACGACGGCGTACCTCAGCCAATCAAAGTTAAGAATGTTGATGGCAACGAGTGTTGGGTAACTAACGCTGGCTCTAACGGTAAGTTCGTTGGCTGCATGGACTTCGCTATCGAAGGCGGTCAGATCAAGAACATGGTCTACAAACAGCTCCCTGTAATCACCGATTGGCTGGAAGCTGACAAAGAGATGGATGCATTCATCAGCCAGATGCGCCAGACCAAGTACGATGACAAAGTTATCGAAGCCCGTAACAAGAAGTGGCAGAACAACCCTGCACGCGTAGGTAAAACTTACGAAGAGATCCTTAGCGAGAAGTTGGCGAAAGCTGACCGCACCCTCTACCGCCGCGGTAACTTTATGGGTACTTGGGACCAGGTTATCTGTAATGCCCTTCGTTGGGAGTACAAGGCTGACATCGCGCTATCTGCCGGTGTTCGCTGGGGTACCACAACCCTTGAAGGCGAGTGGATCACCATGGACGACGTTATGAGCCAGTGTGCTACCACCTACTCTGAGACTTACGTCCAGGAGATGACGGGTAAAGCGATCAAAGATATGCTTGAAGGCGTAGCGGATAACCTCTTCGACCCAGATCCATACCTACAGTCAGGTGGTGATATGGTGCGTGTTGGTGGTTTAGACTACACCATCGACCCAACCAAGCCTCTAGGCTCACGTATCTCTGACGTAATCCTGGATGATGGCCGTGTA
>JABXHP010000182.1 GCA_013373575.1 Oceanospirillaceae bacterium
CTAGGAGATCGTCGAAATAGTCAGGTGTATTCATGTACTAGTACACTAGCAGGCTAGTACATCTGGGTCAATACTGAACTTATGTTGTTTCCGATTTCATTTGAAATCGTTCCAATGAAATCGGACAAAGTTTAGCTAACTTATTGAAATTTCGTTCGACATTCGAGCCCGCTACAGAAAATCGCTAAAAAGCTCGTGGAGCAGTTTGCTTGCGATTGGGAGCGCATTTATTAATTAGCGTTCCTGTGCCTGTCACTCAAATGTGTAGCTAGATAAAAACTCTTGGCTCAACAAAGGATATCGACGGTTAAACATAGCCAAGCACACCTCTGATTTTGGGAGGGCGTTACTATCAACATAGTGGCAATTGCCATCAACCTTCCCAGCTCTCCCCATGATTTGTACTTGAAAAGCAACGGACAAATACTGTATAAATATACAGTTATAATTTTGAAAGGCCCGCCTACAAAAAGTATGGGAACGATCATCTACCTAAATAAGCGGTATGGCGTGAACGCAGATTCGCTCACAGACGCTGAAATCCGTGGAGTGATAGGCCTGCTTGATGACAAGTTAAGTAGCAACAAAGCTGCTGTGGACGAGCTATGGAAGCAAAACAGAGCCCTTCAACGGCAGAAGACATGGCTTGAGGAAATTTTGATAAAACGCTCAAGACTGGTTAAGAGGATGTGGCATGAAAACAGTGAATCTGACCCCTAGAACCTATGGTCTCGTACTTGTTGACGGTACTGCAATGCTTGAGACTTTTTGGCTTGGAAACCTGGAATGCAGGGAAGCCTTTACTCGTATCGAAGTTTATAGCGATGTAGTCGATTTGCTGAATGCGGGCGGGGTAGTGCATTCATTTGGGAAGGATGTTGAGCCCTACATATGCGAATTTGCTGAGCAGAATTTGATCGACCTTGATCACAAGCAATACGGCTTGCCATTCTGAACTCAGCTTATCCCAATAGCTATTTGAGACCTTCTGAAATAGTCGTAGTACGACTTTGTCC
This sequence comes from Oceanospirillaceae bacterium, assembly GCA_013373575.1. Classification (GTDB taxonomy): domain Bacteria; phylum Pseudomonadota; class Gammaproteobacteria; order Pseudomonadales; family Balneatricaceae; genus Marinobacterium_E. Next base: position 1,017 of record JABXHP010000182.1, read on the forward strand.
AAGATCGGTTTCATCGTTGACGCTGACTGGCAGTCCTAGAAATCAGTGCTAGGGTTAAATGTACAAGGACGAAAACATAGAAAGGAGATCTATCATGCTTGTACTTACACTTGACCACAAAAACGCCATTGAACTCGACGGCGGCATTCGCATTGAACTCATTGAAGGCAAAAACGGCCAATCTCGATTGGGGATTGTTGCACCCAAAGCAGTAGCTATTTCGAGAGTTCGACGTGATGGAAGGCCCTTAAGAAGCGCTAGATAGGGCCGAACATCGATCCTTTGGGGTGGAGTTGACCACCCCATAACATAGTGCTCGTTAGAAGCTAGTCAATGCGTCTCAAACTGACATCCGTGGAAAGAAGCTCGTAGTCGAATACGCTTGACGAATAGACTCCATGCTTAAAGTAAAAACGTTTAGAGTGCATAAAATCTTCTGCTTCGACATCAGGCTCGTAGGCGCCTGCGATTACCTCCTCTCCACCTAGATATACTGTCACGTAGAAGTGCTCATTTCCTTTGAATTCAACTTGCACCTTAAAGTGGTGTTCACTTCCGTCGCGAGGAAAGTCGATCCGCGATCTCGACGAGTATCCCCTCTCCGTGTCATACAGATTCCTCGCTAGGCAGATACCTTTACCGTCATCGCCTTTAAGCTTGTATGCGCTAGCAAGCAGTATGTGATTAGGAGAGACTTCCACAGATAGCGGGGGACTGCAGCCATCCAGCGTTGCATCGTGTACTTGAAAGATTTTTGCGGGCGTGTAGGAGTCGCTGGTGAAACGTAATTTGGACTCAAAAATATAGGTAGAGTTGCTGTTTCGAGAGAACGGTTGGGTATTGATCTCGTTGCGCTGGTTATAGGTACCAGTGATCTTGCCGTTCTTGGTGCAGGTGTTGGGGTTGGTTACAAACTTGAAGCCACCATCAATTCTCTCGACCTTTGAATCGCAACTGACTCGCCAACTCAAACCGCCACTCCCAGGTGCTATGATTTTGGTATCCTTCCGCATTTGGCCGCTGACGCAGCCTCCTAATACAGCGGTAGAGAAAATTAGAACAATTGGCTTAACCCAAATTTTCATAGAAGGTCACCCTTTAAGTTAAAATTTCAAACATAGGTGACTGAGGGTATCTCAGAAAACATCACCGCTTAGTTGTTTAATGATAGGGTTGTTTTCGTAAAGTTACCTATCGAAGAGCTGACGGCAGACTCTTAATCATCGGCCACTTCGATACCCAAAATCTCGACCCTAACCTCTTGGTTACCGTGCGGATAGCTATTTATCTCTCCGACTTCGGCTCCCTCTACAGCTTCGCCAAGTGGACTGTCATTGCCGACGGTTGTGTACCCATCTAAGTGATAACTCGGGTCATTGGTTTGTTGTTGGAACCAAAACTTTGCAACCGCTCCAGCTCGCGGTCCATCGAGATAGCGCAGAGAGAACTTGGTGCCAATTTTTATGTAGGGTTCGTCATCTATAGGGTCACGGGGCTGTTGATCCTCAGTATCTGTATCCGTTATTGACGTGGTCTCCCCATCAAGGAATACAGGTGTTTCTGCGTCCAAGTCGGCAGGGTGCACATAGCCCTCTGGAATTTCTTCAATGACTTTAGCCAAGCGGTCATCTAGGTATTCTTTTAAGAGCTCCCTGCATGCCAGTGGATCTCTAAACCAGTCAGTTGACCATATTCGGTATAAATCCCAGCCAAGACGGTTAAGTACTTCCTCACGTAATCTATCTCTATCACGGGCGCTTTTCGAGCTGTGATAAGAGGCCCCATCGCACTCAATTCCGCAGATGTAGCCGAGAGGATAGGTTGGATGCTTTACTCCAATATCAATGAAATACGAGGAGACTCCGACCTGCGGAACGGCCTCGTATCCGAGTGATTTGACCGCTTCTATTACGTGATCTTCAAACGGGCTATCCGTGTGGCCAGCTCGGTCATGTGAGTGGCTAATTTCACCTAGTCGTTTGGTCGCTGAGAATTCGAGCCAGCGTCGAAGAAGTGTTGCACCCTCGTTGGTCGGTGATGGATTGAAGTCGCTCAATGGAATTGAAGAGAATGTGACTATTTGCTCTTTAGCTCTTGAAAATAGAACGTTGAGGCGACGCTTTCCTGCTGGACCATTTATCGGACCGAATCGTTGATAGAATTTGCCCTGAGGGTCTCGACCATAGACAGTCCCGATAAACATTACGTCACGCTCGTCGCCCTGAACGTTTTCAAGGTTTTTAACGAAGAATTTTTCTAGGCCTTCCCGTTCTGTCGACCATTTCTCTAAATATGCTGTAACGGCCTTGTTCGATTCAGCTTCCCTCAGAACCATAGTCTCAAGTTGTTCCATTTGGCTTTGGTTCATTACTGCCACACCAAGAGAGCGCTCTGGCGTAGTTTTCATGAACTGGACGATAGCATCCAACATAACTTGGGCCTCTGCGGGATTTACACCCCTCTGGAACGTGCCATTAACTTGAACCAAGCTAATGCCCAGCCCTTCTGTTGTAGGATTCGGTGAGGGGAAAATTACCAGTTCACTGTCGTAGACATAGTGATTTGAGAAGGCTATCAGGTCCTCATGTCGAGAGCGGTAGTGCCATAGCAAGCGGTGCTTAGGGTGGAACTGTATATTTGCTAACTCAAGTATTGACTCTTCAGTTGTGGAGACATCCTCATCTTCGTCCTCGTCATTCGATAGTCCCTTGAAGAAGTTGGTAGGAGGAAGCTGGTTTGTATCGCCTGCTATAAGGGCATTTTTTCCCCGCATTAGCGCGCTGATCGAGTTCTCAGGAGTCATCTGTGACGCTTCGTCAATGATAACAAGATCAAAAATAGGTCCGCGACCGAGGTGTTGAGCCACAGCGGTGGGTACCATCATCCAACATGGGAATAATTCTAACAGTGCATTTCTGGCACGTTTCAGTACTTTGCGTGGAGGGGTACGACGCTGTTTTTGAAGTTCATGTTTAAGCAGAGCGCTCTCAGTAAATTCGGACTTCCGTCCATAGGAGTTACCCTCGGGTGGGTTCGCATTTCTCAAAGCATTGGCGGTAACCTCTGACGGTGAGATCTCGATAATTCTTCGATCAAGTTGCTGTAGTAACTTTCTGGCAGAGGTAAGCGATGTACCGTCGAATTCAAGTAGCTTTGCCCCAAAATCTCTATGGACACAGTCAACTAGACTCGAAATTATTCCTGCTTTCGCCAACTCTCGCAGCGGTTGCGCGCTTGATAATTTGCCTAGTTTCCTGAGTAGTTCCCCGAAACCCAGCGATTTTGCTTCGGAGAAAATTGCGCGCCGCGTGATAAGGTTATTGAGTCCTGCTTGGTCTTGACGGTGTTTTTCCAGTAAGTAGATGCAGCGCGACAGATTGATTGGATTCGAATCATCAGTAGCTGCGGCTTTGGCCTTAAGCAGCGTACGCGCACAGTTATTAATTTGCTCCAGAGACTGTCGGTGTTGAGATAGAAGCGTTAGAACAACATGTCCGCTCGTACTGAAAGTTAGCGCTTTCGCTGTTTCTGACATCGATGTGTAGTTTTTGAAAGCTTCATAGAGAGAATAAATGTCCCTCTCATCTGCTGCTCCTTGGAATACCTTGATATTTTCGCGACGCCGCGACAACAGCATGTCTGCTTGCTTACTAACCTCTATCAGTTCAGGAAGATCAACTGCCTTCTCGTGCTTCAGTTCTGCAACCAACTGTTCGGCTTTTTCCAAAGCGCTTAAGGTATGTTTGAGCTCCTCCAATTGGGTGTCTATATCGTTGTCCAGAGTTCGTAGGGCATCCCACGATAGATCCCTGGTTTTTACTTTGCTTATGAAGTCAGTAACCTCAGCAAGTGCCTCATAACCAAGGAGTTTGATCGCAACAGATTCAGGCAAATTATGTTTGGAGTTAAGTGCAGTAGTTTCTTCGATAGATACTAAAAAATCGCTCATCAACTGATCGACAGTTCCATCGAGTTGCTCAAAGTGGTCTGAAAGCTCTAATACGCTCCACTGTTTTAGGATACCAAGCGCCTCATCGATTGCATCGAGCATACGATTTTTGGGATCTTTCGGGTTTATATCTTGAAGCAAATCCGCAATCGACAAACGAGCATTCTTGATATCGGATGACAAGAAAGAGAAAAAGCCTGCGCCTTGAATTGTATCCCGCAGCTTCTTCAACTGACCTTGCGGCGCTAGCTGATTTTCACGGAACGTTTGCTTAACCTTTCTAAAGATGGTCCTCGCATTGCGAATCTCACCTTCGGCTCCCGAAAAACCTTTGACTCGCAGGTAGTCGCGGAAACGAATGAATGGTTCCTGCTTATCAAGCAGCGATCGATAATCAAGGGCAGTTGCAGGCGATATCTCGGTCCCGACAGCAGAGGACAGATGTTCCTCATAACCAAGTAGTTTCTTCAGCGCGAATGAGCGACTCGACAAAACATCCAACGTTTTGCTAGCAAGCCCGATCGAGCATTTGGTTAATTTATATTGCTCACAAAAATCGCGTAACAACTCAAGTTCTGAAGTGCTTTCGCTGAGATTTGAAAGCTGCTGGTCACCGATTTTCAACTGAGTTTTGAAAACGCCTAGCTCATCAATCACTGCTATGAGAATTTCAAGGGAAGAGCCAATTTTGTCCTCACCGTGTTTCTCAATCAGGGAGTTTACAGACTTTAGGTTTTCGTCTGCGTCGGCTTTGACCAATTCTGTGAGTAAGTCTTCGAACGTATTCTCAAGGTAAAGTTTTAGGAGTGTTTTCGACTGCTCATCAAGTGTTTGTATTGAGCCAGCGAAGGCAAGTAGAGGTTGTTTCGATTCAACCAGTGCTGTGTTGATTTCGTCGGTGTTTATAATGCTGGCGTCGGTTCCGTACCATATGCTTTCTTCGGGAATCTGAGACTGCTGAAGACGTTTGCACCACTCTTCAATCTGCTCACTAGCGCTTTCTAGATCTTGTTGTCCGAAGTTGGATGCATAATTCGAGGGGGTTATATCAACTGCTTTGAGTTCCAGTGGAAGCTTTTTTATCAAATTATCATTAGCAATCGATAAGCCCAGTACCTGATGCACCGACATTCCTGAGCCAGGAACAGGCTTGGTCAAAACGTCGATATAGGCTGCTAGCTTATCTCGTTGGAGTTCGAATTTCCGCTTGAGAGTTGCGAGATCTTGAGAGCTGCGCGGTGCCTCCAACTCCAATCTGTTTTTGACAGCTTCGTAGAAGTCTTCAGTACTTCCATAGCCACCCATCATCGGAAGTACGAAGTGCTCTAGGCCAAGCGATTGTAAGCGAGAGAAAACGACCTCCAACGCCGTAACTTTCTGAGCAACGAAGAGAACGCGCTTACCGCTATAAATAGCGTTGGCGATAGCATTAACGATCGTCTGGCTTTTACCAGAACCTGGAGGTCCCTCCAGAGCAACATTTTCATCGTTAGCTACTTTGAGTAGCGCAATGAATTGAGAAGAGTCTGCGTCTAGTACCGTATGAGGAACCAGAGCTTGTCCTAATTCAGATTCAACATCCTCCTCTGAGAAAGCTCCTGAGGCAGAATCTCCATTTGGGCCTTTGCCGAGCATTAACTCAGAAACGATTGGGAACTCTGAGAAGTCACATTCAGTCGTATCAAGGTCATAGAAAAGCTCAATTCCCTGAAACGGGTAAACGCCAAAAGAAGCCTCGCGTAGGACCGACCACTGCATGTTTCGCGGCTTTAGTTCCGCAACTCTTCCAAAGAGATTTTCTATATCAAGGTTGGATTGGCTGGAAAGCTCGTGTATTTCAGATAGGTCGATACCAGCTTCTGCACTCAATTTATGAGCAAGAGAAGGATTGAAGATCGGCTCTCCTAGCTTTCTAACTGTATAGATTTCACCGTCTGTCGATTTGGATTTTGTTAGTGAGACAGGTAGCAAAATAAGAGGTGATTTGAACTCATCTTGCTTCTCCGCGTTAGGAAGAGTCCATTTCAGGTAACCGAGTACGATATAGACGACATCAAGTCCTCGCTCCTCTTGGTACATCCGAGCCTTACTGAGAATGCGAGACAACCTTGATTGGAATGTCTTTGGCAGCAACAGCGTTTGGAGTGCATCGTCGTCGAATCGGTCATCATCCGCTACGGCATTCGGTGATGGAAGAATACTTGAGGGATTTATTCCATGTGATTTTGCATGGTTGATGAGATCGGAAAACTGCTCGCTCTGGGGACGCGGCGGCATGTCGAGCATTTCTCTAATGCGGTCCTTAAGCTCCCGATCAGCTCGCTCTTGTTTGTCGGGCGCCTTCTCGTCGTACTCAAAATCGATTTCTTCGATTTTTTTTAGATGCTTCTCATCTGTAGCCTGAGCACTCTGAAAGGCATTTCTAAACTCCGTTGTGTCTTCATCAGGTGGATCGAGATCGACGGGAGGCAGGGGTACAAGCCGCATTGAACCACTGTCGTTTTCCACAATGCTTTTGAGAATGCTTTGCGGCTTTTCGTCGACGATACGCACGAAAGACGCTGATTTTGCGCTCAAAACATTGTTAATAAGCGGATTTCGACGAGTCGTATCCTGAAGTTTCGGGCGCAAGGCCTCTATGCGGTCATTAATTAGTCCAGAGTAGTCGTTCATGCCGCGATTCTGATCCCGATGCTATTTTTTAAGTCTATAAGCTAAAACATAAACTGCTCAATCGCGGTAAGCAACCTAGCAGCAGTCCCCCATCAACTAAGCTTTTCACATAGGTCACTACGCTCGCGGAATCTGGTCCACGATCGATCAAGTCTCCAAGAAAAACAAATTGCGTGGAAGTGTCTAAATTCCATGGATCCAATCCAATCTTTTTGATCAGTCTAATCAGTGTGTCGTAATGGCCGTGAACGTCTCCGAAGACAATCTTACGCGTCATCTGTGTACTCCGCGTTGGTATGAGAAGTGCGAAGAGGGACTGAAAGTTTAGTGACGTATTGTTTGAAGTTGCCACTGGAGGGCGATGCGGGATTAAAAACCATATTGAACCCCAAGGGTGGTCATATCTCTGGGCTGAAAGTTATGCAGACATCGTAGATTAGTTTTTAACATACTGATTTCCGACCTTTAAAAACGCAGTTTGGGTTCCCTAGCTCGCTCAAATATCGCATCCGCCAGTGCCCCAGCTACGTTGCTGTACCACTGATCCACATATTCACTAATCATCTCTTGCACCTCTTGAAGGCTGAAGTGCATTGCATGCTCATGGATATCTCGAGAAATTCGGTCCATCTCAGTGTCTACAGTTTCCGCCAGATCTTTACTCAATATGGCATACCAATCGACCCCATCATATTCAACAAGAAAATAAAAGTAGTCATAGATCGCCTCGTCCCAATATGTTGGGAGTAGGTCCTTGGTATCCGTGTCTTCAAAAAAGTATTGGCATACTGCATTAACGATCACTCGGCCAGCATCCGACTGCTCCATCAGTAACCAATCAAGAATGTGGCTTCGTTCAAGTGTCGCGATATCGCCCTGGGCCATCTGAATGCCTCGCTACTTTTGGTGCTCCGCCCCGTTACAGTAAAACCGACTACCAATTTAGAATAGTTATCATTGGACTTAATTTCCAAACGACTAAGTAAGAGACTTCAACTTCTATCGCTGAATGCTATTGTTAAGTATCTGTATTAATTCACTGATTTAGGATTGCCAATCAATGTCCGCGGAACAAAAAAGCCAAGTTAGTTCACTATCGTCTTTCATCTGGAGTATCGCTGATGAGCTTTGGGGTGACTTCAAGCACACGGACTTTGCTCGCATAATCATTCCACTGTTGCTGTTACGCCGTCTTGAGTGCGTCTTGGAGCCAAGCAAAGAGAAGGTTCTAGAGTTCTATGATAAAGAGAAGAGCAGCGGCATGGATATGGAGCTTGTGCTGCCAACCATTGCAGGGTTCCAGTTCTACAACACCTCTCGTTATACGCTGAGCAACCTTGGTTCCAATCATACGGCTGCAAACCTTGAAGATTACGTCAGCAAGATGTCTCCAAACGTTCGTACGGTCTTTGAAGAATTTGGGTTCTCCAACACCATTGATGAGCTGGATCGTGCGAAATTGCTGTACCGAATCGTCAGTCGCTTTGCGTCTATCGATCTCCATCCAGAGACCGTTTCTAATCGCGTACTGTCTAATGCTTATGAAGAGCTAATTCGTAAGTTCGCTGCCTCAATTAATGAGAAGGCTGGGGAATTTATGACACCCAAGGACGTGGTACACCTCACCACCAAATTAGTTCTGTCACCAGATGAGCAGGTCTTTACCGATAGTGGTGTAATCCGATCTATCTACGACCCAACCTGCGGTATCTTGGGCTTCATTACGGATGGAATGGATTTGATCCACGAGTTTAATCCGACGGCGAAGATCGTTCCGTTTGGGCAAGAGTTAGATCCCAAAACCCACGCAATGGCACTCACGCTGATGCTTATTCAGGGCTTTGATGCCAAAAACGTACAGCAAGGCAATACGTTATCTGACGATAAGTTTAGCGACAAAAAATTCCACTATGGCTTGGCAAATCCGCCTTTTGGTATCAAATGGGATAAAGCCAAGGCTGCTGTAGAGCGCGAGCATAATAACCTTGGTTATGCAGGTCGCTTCGGCCCAGGTTTGCCCCGTGTGTCTGACGGTTCGATGCTCTTCTTGATGCACCTTGTATCCAAAATGGAAGATCCCCAAAACGGCGGTGGTCGTGTAGGTATCGTTCTATCGGGTTCGCCACTATTCACGGGTGATGCGGGTTCTGGTGAATCTGAGATCCGTCGTTGGTTGCTTGAAGAGGATATGGTTGAAGCGATCATTGCTTTGCCTACCGATATGTTCTTCAACACAGGCATCGGTACCTATGTATGGATTCTAACGAACAAGAAGGAAATCCATCGTAAGGGTAAGGTTCAACTCATCAATCTGGCTGACACTTGGACTTCAATGCGCAAGTCTGAGGGCACGAAACGACGCTACCTGACTGAAGAGCAGATCGATGATGTCGTCCGTGAATACGAATCCTTTGCGGAATCTGAGCGAACTAAGATCTTTGACACCAAAGACTTCGGCTACCGCAAAGTTGCCGTCAAACGTCCACTCAAAGGCAAGCTGGTTGTCACCAAAGAAGCGATTGCTTCACTTTCTGAAGGCAAGAACTTCCAGAAGCTGGATGAAGCTCAACAGGCTGCTTGGATTGGTTTCTTTGAAGCCAACTTGGGTGAACATGACTATGGCTGGGCGCAGTCACTCATGACTACACATAAGGGCAAAACTGCGTTCGGTAAGACAGGGAAGCCACTGGGTACTGAGTTCACCAATGCGTTCTTCGTACGTGATGAAGATGCTGAGCCTGTTCTTGATAACAAGGGACAGGTCATCCCTGATACCTCACTCAACGACAACGAAAGCATCCCGCTTGGGCAGGATATCGAAGAATACATGGGATCTGAGGTATGGCCTCATGTGCCTGATGCGTTCATCGACCACAGTGTTCGTGATGCTAAGGACGGTCAGACAGGCATCGTTGGTTATGAGATCAACTTTAACCGCTACTTCTACAAGTACGTTCCGCCACGCCCTCTAGAAGAAATCGATGCCGATTTGAAGGCAACAGAGGCACGTATTCAGGCGCTATTGAGTGAGGTGGCAGAATGAATGCTCCTTATCCCGAATATAAAGACTCGACAGTATTGTGGGCGGGAAAAATTCCCAAACACTGGAGTGATTCAAGAATAAAATTCGTATCCACATGCCTTGATGGAAAGCGGATTCCTTTAAACGCTGAGCAAAGGGGTGAAATGCCTGGTGACTATCCTTACTGGGGAGCCAATGGAGTAGTTGATCATATAGATCAATATCTATTTGACGAAGATTTAGTGCTGCTTGGTGAGGATGGTGCTCCTTTTTTCGATTCTTTAAAAGACGTGGCATTTAATGTGTCGGGAAAGGTTTGGGTTAACAACCATGCTCATATCCTTCGTCCAGTAATCGATAAGATCGAGAACAGATTTCTACGCCACGTTCTAAATTCTGTTTCATACAAGCTTTATATCAATGGGAGTACAAGAGACAAGCTGACTCAAGCTGAAATGAACGATATCGCTTTCCCTCTTCCACCAGTTGATGAGCAAGAGACTATTTCTGAATACCTGGATTCAGAGACCAGTAGAATCGATTCCCTAATCTCCGAAAAACAACGCTTCATCGAACTCCTTAAAGAGAAGCGCCAAGCGTTGATCTCCCATGTTGTCACCAAAGGGCTTGATGCCAATGTGGAGATGAAGGATAGCGGGGTTGAGTGGATTGGGGTGATTCCAAAGCACTGGATTATTCGTCGCTTGAAGCATTCCAGCGTGATTCAGTCAGGCATAGCAAAGGGCAAAGATGTAGTCGGAAAAGAGACAATTGCAGTGCCTATGCTGCGGGTTGCTAATGTTCAAGATGGATACTTGGATCTTAACGATGTTCATATGATTGATATTGAACCAAGAGAGCTTGAACGATACTCCTTGCGTGAAGGAGATCTACTTATGAATGAGGGTGGAGATAATGATAAGTTAGGTAGAGGTACATTATGGACAGGCTCTATTTCTCCATGTATTCATCAAAACCACGTTTTTGCCATACGCATATTAGACCTCCCAGCGGAGTGGGTCGCTATGTTAACCCGTGCATCGTATGCCAAATTTCATTTCTATAGGTCTTCGAAACAGAGTACTAATTTAGCCTCAATTTCTTCCTCAAATATTAAGTTGACCCCGCTGGTGGTGCCACCAATTGAGGAAATCAATAACATCTTAAAATATCTGGAATCAGAATTAAGTAAGATAGACTCTCTAATCGATGAAGTAGGCAGCTCTGCGGAATTGCTTAAAGAACACCGCTCAGCCCTGATCAACGCAGCCGTTACAGGGAAGATTGATGTGCGTGGGTTTGACAACAAGGGAGCGGCGTAGTGTCAGGAAAATCTATCCGACTCTTTCTTGTCGACGGTGACTACAATGGCCTCATTACTGCTGAGTTAGTGAACTGGACAGGACATACTTTAGCAGGCCCAAGATCTGAACTGCCTAACCTACTGGCCCGTGAGGAGTGTCATCAGAGAACGGGTATCTATTTTCTTGTCAGCAGAGAATCGTCTGACTCAGGATTGTCGGTATATATCGGGGAGTCTGATGATATCGCTAAGCGGCTAAAGCAACACAGTAGGCCTGAATCTTCAGGTGGTAAGGACTTTTGGGATTATGTGGTTGTGATCACTTCCAAGGATGGCAATCTAACAAAGGCCCACGTGAAATATCTGGAAAGTAGGCTGATTAGAATTACCAAGGATGTTGGTCGCTGTTCCCTCATTAATAGTGTTACCCCTGAGTTCACTTCGCTGCCTGAATCGGATAGTTCTGATATGGAGTTCTTTATCGAACAGGTTCAGATGGTAGTTCCTGCGATTGGATTCACCTTCCTAAAGCCAGTTAAAAAATCCGTAGACTCAGGATCAGGAGATTCTGTTATCTATCTGCTGGAGTCGCCGAAACATCGATTAAGAGCCAGAGCAACCGAAGATGGCGCAGACTTTATTGTTCTCAAAGGCTCCGATTCTATAGGGAAGTGGAACGGTAAAAACGGGGGATACGGTCGTCTATACAGAGAGCTTTGCGACAGAGGCGTGCTTGAGGAGACCCAAAATGGAAGACGTGTTTTCACAAAGGATTACGCTTTCTCTAGTCCAAGCGCAGCCGCTGCTACTGTATATGGCCGAAGCACAAATGGCCGCCAGGCATGGATTGTTGAGGGTACAGGTCAAACCTACCACCTATATCAATCGGCAAAAATAGCTGAAGTGCTACCCGACAACGAAACGTCAGAGGTCTAAAGTGAGCCAAGCACATCACGAGATCAAGTTTGAGGAATATGTAACCCAGAAGCTGGTTGAAGGCGGCTGGGTTGAGGGCGATCCAACTAAGTACGACAAAGAGCGTGCGCTATACCCTGAGGATGTCGTTTCTTGGGTTCAATCCACGCAGCCTGAAGCCTGGGCAAAGCTCACCCGCTTGAACGGTGAAGGTGCAGGCACGGTTCTACTTGATCGCTTGGTGAAGGAGCTGGCAGCGGGTACGGGTGGTACTGCTCAAGTTGTCCGCAATGGAATTCAGATCGCAGGCGCGGGCCGCATCAAGATGAGCGAGTCTGCGCCTGAAGATAAGAACAATGAGAAGCTGATTGATCGTTACCAGAAGAACATTCTGCGTGTAGTGCGTCAGGTTAAATACTGTCCGACCCGTGAGTGGTCGATTGACCTTGTTCTGTTCATCAATGGCATTCCTGTTGCCACTGTTGAACTCAAAACGGACTTCACCCAGTCCATCGATGATGCGATAGAGCAATACAAGAAAGACCGTCTTCCTAGTGATCCCAACACCAAACGCAAAGAGCCGCTACTAACCTTTAAGCGTGGTGCAGTCGTCCATTTTGCGATGTCTGATTCAGAGATTGCGATGACCACAAAGCTAGATGGAGACGGAACCTTCTTCCTTCCATTTAACAAGGGGAACAATGGTCATGCTGGTAATGCGGTTCGTGCCGATGGAGAATATCCTGTTGCTTACTTTTGGGAAGAGGTCGCAACCTGGGAAAACTGGCTACGCATATTCCATAGTTTCGTCTTTGTTGAGAAGGCCCAGAAGGTCGACAAGCATGGAAACCCTTACATCAAAGAGACGCTGATCTTCCCACGCTACCACCAGCTTGAAGCGGTCAATCGTATGATTTCTGATGTGAAGGCGAACGGCCCAGGTCTTCAATATCTCAATGAGCACAGTGCTGGATCAGGCAAAACGAACACTATTGCATGGACAGCTCATGACCTCATTAAGCTCCGTTATGATGATGGTAAGCCTTACTTCAACTCTGTAATTGTCGTTACAGATAGAACGGTTCTAGACGCTCAGTTACAGGATGCGATAGGTCAAATTGACGCAAACTTTGGTGTCGTAGCTAACATCGAACGTTCTAAAAGCTCTAAATCCAAATCAGAGCAACTAGCCGAAGCGATGCTGAACGGATCACCAATTATTGTGGTAACGCTGCAAACGTTCCCATTTGCGATGGAGGCAATCCTCACCGATAAAAAACTTCTCGATAAAAGTTTCTCCGTCATCGTTGATGAAGCTCACACAAGCCAAACAGGGTCTAGCGCTCAAGCGCTAAGCCATGTCTTAGGAATGAAAAGTTCTACAGACTTGAGCGCCATGGACATTGACGATTTACTGCTGGCGATCCAGAGCATGCGGGTAAGGCCAAAGAATGTGTCATATTTTGCATTCACAGCCACGCCTAAACATTCGACTATGATGCTATTTGGGCGCCCGCAAGATCCATCTCAGCCTGTTTCAGATGAAAATCCACCAGTATCGTTCTCGAAGTACACTCAGCGTCAGGCGATTGAAGAGGGCTTTATTCTGGATGTGCTCCAGAACTATACGCCCTATAAAGAGGCTTATCGCTTAGGCAGCCACCTTGACCACGATGAACGGGTAGATAAGAAGTTGGCGAACCGTGCCCTTGCACGATGGAAATCTCTTCACCCGACCAACGTCCATCAGAAGATCGAATTCATCATTAACCACTTCATGATGACCATACATCCATTGCTTGAAGGTGAAGCTAAGGCGATGGTGGTTACCAGTGGTCGCCCGCAAGCGGTGAAGTACAAGATGGCTTTCGACAAGTATATCGAGAAGCATGGTCTTCAGGGCGTAAAAGCCTTAGTAGCATTCTCGGGCAAAGTTACTGGCGATCTGTTAGGTGATGATGACCCTGCTGACCCAATAGGCTTTGACCCAGAGGGCGAGTACACGGAATACAGTCTCAATCCAGGCGCTGACAGTTCTGACCTGCGCCATGTATTCGATCAAACCGAGTACAACGTCATGATCGTTGCCAACAAATTCCAGACAGGCTTCAATCAGCCAAAGCTTGTCGCTATGTACTTAGACAAGCGTTTAAGTGGTGTTGAAGCAGTCCAGACACTTTCCCGTCTAAACCGCACTTACCCTGGTAAAGACACAACTTACGTTATCGACTTCGTGAATGAACCAAAGGTAATTCTGGACTCTTTCAAGCAATACGACGATGGTGCTGAGATTGAGGAAGTTCAGGACTTAGACGTTGTATATGACCAGAAAGCTAAGTTGGATGAGCTTGGTATATATAACAGTGCTGATCTGGTTAAGTTCAAGGACGCCCGTGGAAAATTCTTCATGGGTAAGCACAAACCAAGCGAGCTCCATAAGAAGCTCTATGCGGCTACACAGCGTCCTACAGATGTATTCAACGCCCAGATGAATCAGTTGAATGAGACTATCAAGCATTGGGACCAAGCATTCGATAAAGCTAAGACGTCCAACGATGAGAAAGGTATGGAATATGCCGAATCTCAGCGCTCTGAGTACAGCAAGCAGCGTGAGTTGCTGAATGTATTCAAGTCAGGTTTGGGTAAGTTTGTACGCACCTATAACTACATCGCTCAGTTGGTAGAGCTGGCTGATGCAGAGCTTGAGAACTTCGCCGCCTTTGCCAAACTCCTTGCCCGTCGTCTCCAGGGCGTGCCTGTTGAGCAGATTGATCTCACAGGTATTGTGATGACCCATTTTGAGATCAAAGAGAGAGAGTTTGATGGTGAAGGTGAAGCGTCCCCGTTGAACCCTGTTGGTTCAGGCATCGAAGAAGGCAGAGACCGCGAGAAGGAATTTCTATCTCAGATCATTGCACGAATGAACGATATTTTCGGCGACGTATCTGACCAAGAGAGTCGTGAGCACTTTACCAACCATATCGTCGGGCTTACTCAGTCCAATGAGGTTGTGAAAGAGCAAATTGAGAAAAACACCAAGCAGCAGGCTCTAAATGGAGACTTGCCTGCAGAGGTAAACGCTGCCATTGTAAGAGCTATGACCTCACATGGAGAGCTTTCAAGAGTCTTACTTCAAGATCCACAAAGTATGTCAGCATTTGTCTCGCTGGTGTACGACATCGCGAAATCTAACCAATCTGATTCATCAAGACAGAGCGGATTTGGCTAAGCTTCGCTCGGTATTTTGCCATTAAGATAGGAGCTCGTTTGGTTCGATGAAACTTTTAGATGTTACAAACGACGGTCGTTACCTCTACATTCACACTGACGAAGGAACGAGACGCCAATCTCTTAATTGGAGCGGGGTGGCAGAACTAGAGAAGCAATGTCGTGAAGCAATAGGCCAAACTATTATTACTTCTACGTGGGGCGACTGGGATCCTAGCGTTTGGTTCCAATCCATAAAAGTCGTCGGCTTAGAAACGGTAACTAACACTGAGCCAAGCCCGAGCTTGGACAACATAGACTCATCTATCCCCACGGGAAGAATTTGGGAAACAAAAGATTCTCAGCGAATCTACGGCCCCCCTGGCACTGGAAAAACAACTACATTAATTGAAACAGTTGTGTCTGCTGTTCAAAGCGGTATGAAGCCCGAACACATAGGCTACTTTGCGTTTACCAATGTAGCTGCTGACGAGGCGAGAGAGAGAATTTCGTCTGAATCCTCTGTAAGTGCTTCTAGTTTTTCTAACTTTTCTACACTTCACAGTCTCGCTACTCGTATTGGTGGCGCGTTGGGAAACGCATTGTGCAACAACGAAAATCTTGACCGATTCGATTCTAATATTGTTTTTTCGGAAGAGTGGTTGAAAGCTGGAGACTCATCCACAATCGTTTCGAGACCGTTCCATCCCGTACTAGATCTCTACAGCCTGAGAATCAATACGAAAGCACCATTTCTGGATTGGACAAACTCTAGGGAAGATAAGGCTCGGCTAGTTTTAGAGAAATTTTTTAATAAAAAGATAGACTCGAGTGAGGTTCGGCAAGCTGCGTCCGAGTACTATAAAACTTACGTTGCCTTTAAAAAGGCTAACAATCTCGCGGATTACAACGACGTTATCGTAAACGTTGTGGATCCCTCATTTCCAGACAAGAACATCCCGACCTTTGAACTTCTCATCATAGACGAGGCTCAGGACTTGAGCGCGCTTATGTGGGATTTCGTTGAAAAATTAGCCTCTAAAGCAAAGTACACAATACTGGCGGGCGATGACGATCAGGCGATAATGGAGGCGTTCGGGGCAGCACCCAAACTGTTTAATCAGTTCCCGACTACGATACCAGATCAGCAACTTACTGAATCATATCGCCTACCTGGAAATTTAAAGGCATTCATCGACATCAACTTTTCAAATGAGATTTGGGCAGGCTTGTATCCAAACCGTAAAGCAAAAAGTTGGACAGCACGCCAGGGTAGTGAGGAACACGGGACAATAATCAGTCATCGGTTGGTGGAGGTAAAAAACGGCGAATCCCGCGATCTGTCTGCTCAACAGCTCAATTTTGACGATGTTGTTCGGTTTGTTGCCAAAAACTCTACAGAAGAATGGTTGATTATGGCGCCAACCAAAGCTACATGCCGAAAGTTCTCGGCTGCTTTGAAGGCTCTAAACGTGCCCCATTTCTTGCAGCGTCGAGACGTTCTGAGCAAGTCAAACAGGATTCAAATCCAAACTGTTCACACTTCCAAGGGCATGGGTTGCGATAACGTGGTTGTTCTGTGTGACCCGAAATCTCGAGGGGACAAGTTCATGTTCGAGCAGGACCGTAGGCTGCTCTATGTGGCTTTAACACGGTCAAAGAGCCGCTTAATTACCGTCGGGCTTAGCGTTCTTGGTGTTAACCAAGGCGAGCGCTCCTATGTGGCTGAGCCAGGGGAGTTCGATTATGTTCAAAAATTTTAACGGTTCAGACAACTGAGTCGATCTAACTACCTATGCAAAACTATGACGTTTCAGTGACTGACATGATCACCACGCTAATCCAGTTCTTGTCTCGCTCTGTCGTATTAGCAAGTCTGGTTTTTGCAGGCCCTGCAAGTGCGATTTGCCTCCCTTCAAATGAAATTCTTTCGATGTGTAGGTATGAAACTGGCGACTCATGGTGCGCCGAAAATGATGCGGCTAATCGATTTGCGTATAAAGATGGCTGCCTTGCTAAATTGACTCTCCCCTCAGTGGCCGAAAACTCTGATCAACTCAGTAAGTTAAGGCAGAACATGAGTTACTCAGCAGCCAGAGCGTTGATTCTGTCAGAGGGTTGGCAATCTGCAGGGACGCCGTGGGGAATGTTGAGCTCAACTATGGAACTCGATATTCACTTTAAGAATGGTTGGCGAGAACTGGTTTCGTGCGCGGGGACAGGTCTCAGTCCTTGCCGATATGAGTTCTCCAATATAAGA
The DNA here is from genome assembly GCA_013373575.1 of Oceanospirillaceae bacterium. Lineage (GTDB taxonomy): Bacteria > Pseudomonadota > Gammaproteobacteria > Pseudomonadales > Balneatricaceae > Marinobacterium_E. The sequence continues at coordinate 18,346 of JABXHP010000182.1, forward strand.
GGAGAAACATTGGTAGCCATAACTGAGGGTGAGTGCCACAACGATAAACTCGAGTCGCTGAAGGCGGTTCAAATTTGCGATTTGCCTCTGGTTAGATGGTTTTTAGAGTAGGTAATAGCTATTTCTTTGTCGGGGGGAGTAACAGATGAATCGCTTAAACTCACTTCTTGTGCTGGTGGCTTTGCATGTGCCGAGTACGGCATTAGTCTTGAAAGACTCTTTCGAGTTAGCTGCGTGTAAGCTGAACGACTAGCCTTTGCTTTCCGTGGGTGTCACATCCAATGTGATTGTAGGAAGCAATATCTCAATCTCATGCCCAAATGCAGAAATTGATCGCCGCTTGATGGAGGGTATACCAGACCCCGTGATTGGGTCAGAAATTAGAAGAAACCTCGATGTCACTGCAGGTTCTTACGGTCGCGCGATTCAGGGTATCCGAAGAGAAATCATTACCTATGAGGCTCTCGGTTGTGGAACCTTGGAAAGTTATGTGTATGAGGGGGTATGCGATGGAAGTCTTGGAAAAAGTTATCAAGCCGTTTGGACAGTATGAGCGCTAACATTATGGAAGTTATCGGAAAAAAGTCTTATCTTTAAAACTTAAAGATATTTATTTCAGAGGCTTAGATGGAACTTGTAGATTCAATCGTACTCAAAGGTCTGAGGGGAGTTGGCGACGGAACCGTAACAAAACTCCTAGAATTTAGTCTAAGAAATGATATCTCAACGCTAGAAGAGTTGGCATATGTTCCAGTAGAAAACCTTCCGTTGAGGCGTGTCCCAGAGTCACTTGAAGAATTCCTAATAGCTGGCGATTTTGAAGTTGCGAGGCTTGCTGTTGATGACAACCTACGAGATTGGGCAAATAAAGGAATAACGGTTATCAGCCGAAGCTCGCCGCAATACCCCTCTCGTCTGCTCGATCTAAAAGACCCCCCTCCCTTTCTCTTCTGCAAAGGAAATCTTGCGTTACTGGACGACTCGAAAGCGATAGCCGTAGTAGGAACGAGAAATAACACGCAGAGGGGTAAACTAATTGCGACCAAAACGGTTGAGGCGTTCAATTCTCACGGGTTTGTAGTCGTGAGTGGTCTTGCCATCGGTATAGATACAATAGCCCACAGAGCAGCTTTGGATTGCGGGGCGCCTACGATTGCTGTCTTAGTTGATCTCTTGAAGATATCTCCATCACAAAACAAATTATTAGCTCAGGAAATATTGGAGAAGGGTGGTCTTCTGGTGGCAGAGAATCCTCCAGGCACATCAACAATTGCAGCACTCTTTGCGAAGCGTGACCGCATTCAGTCTGGACTATCTACTGCAGTTTTTGCTGTCGAGACTTCCAAAGGTGGCGGAACCATGCATGCTGTGAGGGCTGCAGTTCAATTATCACGACCTGTATTTGTCCCAGACCCCATTGCAGCGCGATATGATGATCTCTCATTAGATGCTATTGAAGGAACACAGCATCTAATATCCGAGCAGATAGCTCGAGCATATACAGGGCAGTCATATGAGGCTATCAGCCAAGAGTTAACCGCTGTAGCTGATCGAATAGAAAATCCCCGAATTCCAGAATTACAGGGAGGTCTAGGTCTATGATAAAGGTCATTATTCTAGACCTTGATGACACTCTAATTGACACGAGGGCACTAGAACCACTACGCCAAGCAGGACGATGGCGAGATGTGCGCAATCACCTGAAGCATTGCAGCGTAAACGAGGATGTTCTAGGTCTGCTTACAACTGCAAGGTCCGCAGGGATTAAAACTGCCTTATTCACCAATGCTCCTTCAAACTATGTTCAGGAACTGCTAAGGCATTTTGATATCACGGTCGACACTGTGGTCGCATACCACGATGTCAAACAGCACAAGCCTTCGGCAGAAGGCGTTCATAAAATACTGGAGCTATTCTCAGCAGCTCCCCATGAGGTTTTGTATCTTGGCGATAGTGAACTCGACAGAGGGGCTGCCGACAGTGCGGGGGTAGAGTTTTTTGCTGTGGAGTGGGGGAACGTCGCTAATATCGACGCCGCCCATCAAGGTGTCGTTAAATTATCTGAGTTAATTGGCGCCAGATTAGCAAATGAGAATCCGAATCAGTCACGTTCAGAATTAGTGATAGATGGCAACAAAATATACCTTGGCTACTATCTAGAAGGGATAAAGCAAGAGGTATGGGCCTTTAAAGATGGTTCCATTTCAGCCGTTGATAGGTGGGTCTCGAAAGCAACCGAGCTATCAAGTCTCTTCCCCGAAATAGACTTCGTTGTCAGAGCTCTCGGACATGCAGAACTCGCACCAGAGGGTAGGGATAAACCGTTAGATAGATTAAGCAATGCATTGGCTCAGTCGTTGGATGCACGATATGTCCCAGAAGCACTGATCAAAAAACGGGCGTTACAGAAGTCTACTGGTATCACTGCTGTAGAGCGTTCGGAGCAAGTCCGCGGCGCATATTCGCTCAAACGAGATGCCGCAATTTCAAGTTTTAACCAGCCAAGGTTTTTGGTTGTTGACGACGTGTTTACATCAGGTGCAACAACAGGGGAGATTCAAAGAGCAATTACGGAAGCATATCCGACAGCTCAAGTCTTCGTATTCACATTGGTCAAAACGCTTTATAGGTCTGCGGCCAATCGAGCTAGCCTAGAGTTGCAGCATAATAATCAGCTCTTTACTGATCTTTTCCGCCAACAAATTGCGACTCATGATGGTGAGGCGGAGCATTCTCCTCACAACCCAAGTAAGCGTCGCCTGGTTTCGAAGAAATTCACCGCCAATTACACAAACACAAATCACAACTTCGTTGCTCACAACTTACCGTTCTACTCTATTGCGTCAGAGGCAAACTCTGAGCAGCTTTACGCTTCTCTCCAAATTCTGAAGAACATACTTCAGAGAGGAAAGCCGACCATAGCCTCTCGACGTTTGCGAAACTCATTTGGACTAGCTGTTGATGAAACTGGATTAAATCTCGAGCCGTTACCACTGATTTCCTCCCAGCCAGTTAGCTGGAAACGAATGATCAGGGGAGATCAAAAGTCAGGAAATTATCCTGCAAAGTTTTTCTTCGAGGAGTTGTTTGAGAAGCATTTGGGAAAATATGGGTTCATAAAACAGCTGACGGTACCTGAAGTCCAGATTTTTGACATGACGCAGGTGTATGTCGATCAATTTCAGAATAGGCAGGTCGACTTCTACATTCCTCAAGTCGGTGTAATTATTGAAATAGATGGAGCCCAGCATCATAGTTCAGCAGACATTGATAGACTTCGCGATGACTTCGCCTCATCGCTGGGACTAAGAACATTCAGGTTCACGGCTGCAGAAGTATCTGTTGAGAGTGATGCCTTCATCGATAAAATGAAGGAACTCATTCGCTACATAGAGCTTATTGATCATCAGGAGCAAGATGGAACTTTAGCACCTCCAAATGGCATAACTATTCGTGACTACGCCGAACACTATGCCCAATCGACTCGTTGCGATACAGATCAACGTTTCCAGCTGACCGCGTCCTGCAGGTTTCAGGTTTTGTTACTTGAGCTGATTGAGCGGGGGGTTATCAGGTTGGGGCAGTCTTCCAAAGTTAAGTTGGTGAATCAGGATCAAATAGATTTTGTTAAGGAAGCGGTTGACGATCTTAATGAGCTAATTGCGAATATATTTTGCCTACAAGGGTTGGATCTCGGAGCACTAAAACTCGAAATCGAGGAGCTAGATAGACTCCCCACCGATCGCGATAGCGATTCGCTGTTTATTGATTTTAGTATTCGAGAACGGTTCGATGATCGGCATCAAGTAAATCAGGATGTGATATTCGTCAGAACAGATTACTTCGATTTTTATCGTGTCTTCCCGAGTGGGGATTCATCGTCAATTGAGAACCTTCTTCTCGAAGACTATGACCATTTTAAATTGTCGTGCGCTAAACCCATAGAATACGAGCTGGACTTGAGTCCAGCGAGCGCCCAGCGAGAGTCTTTACGGTACTTCCTCAGTAATCTGTTTCTACCTCTGCTAGATGATGTGGATTTCAGAGAAGGGCAAGTTGGAATTATCGGGTCGGCCCTCTCGCGTCATAGTACGATAGGGCTTCTCCCCACAGGCTCGGGTAAATCAATTTGCTACCAACTTTCTGCAGTGTTGCAGCCCGCCGTTAGCTTTGTTGTTTGCCCGATTAAGAGCCTGATGTATGACCAAAAAGCAGATCTTGACGCCATCGGTTTCAATCGCAGTAACTACATTACAAGCGAACTCAGCGCTGGCGAAAAAGCGCGCGTACAAAGAGACTTCGGGCGCGGCAAATACTTCTATGTATTCATCTCACCAGAAAGATTCCAAACGCATGCGTTTAGGAGAGAAATGTCCTCAATCGGACTAGATCTTGCGTTCGCTTACGCGGTGATTGATGAAGCGCACTGTCTCTCTGAGTGGGGTCATGATTTCCGCACGTCTTACTTGAACTTGGCTAACACCATAGAAAAATTTGCTCCGTCCGCCAGTTATATAGGTTTGACAGCCACGGCCTCGGTGAACGTGTTAAAAGATATCCAAACTGAATTCAGCATACCTGATGAGTACATTAGAACTCCTCTCAATTTCACACGGGATGAACTAGCATTTCACGTCATCGATGATGAGGGACGTAAGGCCGATGTCATAGTCGATCTTGTTTCTAAAATGGAGGCAAAATGGAACGTAACAGAAGAGGATTCAAGCGGCAAAGCAGGCATTATTTTTACGTCGACAGTTAATGGAAACAAAGGCTGCCACAGCCTCTCGGGACGTTTATCAACGTTACTAAATATGGATGTGCGTTACTTCTCTGGGTCAGCTCCTAAAGGAGGCGGGCTGCATGGGGAGGCCTTCGATCGTTACAAGCGACAGGTACAAGACGATTTTAAAGACAACAAATATCATCTGCTAGCTGCTACGAAAGCTTTTGGCATGGGCGTTAACAAAGGTAACGTTGCATACACAATTCACTACGGCATTCCTGGATCGATGGAGGCGCTTTATCAAGAGGCAGGCCGTGCAGGCCGCGATAAACGTTTGTTCCAGAGTACGCCCGCGGATTGTTTCGTGTTGCTTACAAAGGAAGGGGACGAGCAACTATTGGAAAAGATATGGGATCAGAGCACCAGTGTTACTGATCTGAAGAAGCATGTTAAGAGCCTGAGCCGCAATGGCGATTTAAACACCAATATGTTCTTAATGACAGCTAACCTGGATACCATCAATGACGAATTTAAGCTTCTCGCGAACATCTATAACCATCTCTCGTCCAACCAAGAGCTTAAAACAGTCACTTTAAGCGCGCGTCAGTTCGGAGTAGAGAAAGCGAAGTTTGAAAAGGCTGTATATCGTCTATCCCAATTGGGTATAGTTTCGGACTGGGTTATAGAAGACTTTTTCAACGGGACGCTCGAAATAGAGTTCCAGTGTCCAGATATCGACACACTTGAGAGCAACATAGAAGATACGGTTCGTAAATATGACCCTGATTTCAAACTCGACGGTATTTTTTCGAGTGATAACGAGTACTACAAGGTCATCTGTGAGAAATTGACCCGTGGCTCAATTGATAAAGCCCAGTTCATATTCTTGGTTCTGTTACTTTGGTCCTACGATCATTTCGTATACAACCGCCGTCAGTCGCAAAAGAACGTCTACGACGAGTGCGTAAAGGTCGCAGGCAAAGATGCCTCTGCTGAGGCCGATTTTAAAGCGAAACTCGAAGGTTATTTCAGGCATGACAAGTCAAGTCAGCGTCTGCTTCATTTGGCTGAAAATTCTACTGATACGGGTTTGTGGCTTTCTGTGTTCCACAAAGATGTCGACGAAGAGGGATCTAAAGAGCTGATTTCGGAAACAGAGCTAAATACCCTCAGCGCTCAAATCTCTCGTTTCCTAGAATCCTATAAAGACAATCAATGTCTGGACTACTTGAGCGGAGTAGTAAGATTAGCTGCGGATCAATTCGACGATACCGACGGTGAAGTTCGAATGTCATCATCGTTAGACAAAGTTATGTCCGCAAGTCGTGAGAGCGCACTCACTTTGATCCGTGAGACCCTCAGTCTCAGGAAGTTTTTCTCCGAGGAAGCGAGAGGCAGATTCGCACGTTTGGTCCACGAAAAATTTGGAGATCAACAAGTACTTGAGGAAATAAATCAAGAGTTTGAAGACCCTTACTCTTACCACACCCTATTGTCTCCGTTGGCAGCTCGCCTCCAGAGGCTCACATCCAGCTATAAAGGAGTCGATTGGTGAGCGACATAAAAAAACTCCATAAAGTAATTGAGTCCCTTGAAGAACAATCTACTCGTGTCAGCGAGTTTAATGGTGTTTTGAAGGCGGTAAACGCAGCGAAGGCTGAGATTTCGATTGCCAAAGATTCATTCGCTGCACTAGGGGATGAACAGCAGAAGCTCGTCACCCTCAGCTATCAAAAATTCGATGAGTTTGAAAAGCGGTTAGCTATGTTAGACCGAGCGCTTTCAGCTATTGAATCTAAAATGGTAGCTGCTGATCAATTCGAATCGGGTCGCGATAGAATTTTGCTGCGATTGTCTGAACTTAGGTTTGTGTCACCAGAGCAATTTGAACATGGCATTACTACATCAGAGAAGAATACGGCATCTCTGATTACTGAGAACCAGGGTGAAGTGTTGAGGCTTATAGTGGCTCAACAGTCTGCGATCAAATCCCTGAAGACGACATTGATATTAGGAATGATGGTTCTAGCTGGTGGAATCGCGTTTCTCGCAAAGGATTTGGTGATGTAAAAGCTGGAACCATTTTTGGTAGAGATTTCACCGCCTGAATGTTGCAACCCTTGGGCATAGCTCTTGTCCTCAAAGCACAACTTAGGAAATGATGAGTTAATGGACACATCAAGTAACCTTGGACATCAATTTTTATTGCTCTACTGCAAGTCAGCTGAAGGTTTTCCGATAGGGGATGTACCGTTTTTTTCAGTAGACGATAATAGCAACAAATTCTTAGTTGTTTCGGCCCGTGGTAGCAGCCTAGAGAAAATTTTTCTCGAACAGACTTTCTATAATACCCACGATATCTGGTTTGTTCTTGATGGCGAGAATAAGCACATGAATACTCATGAATTCTATCATTATTGGGCTGCTCTAAGTGATGACGTGAGGTCTCAGATAGAGTTAAGTTGGTCAAGCACTTGGCATGAGCTCTTTCACAACACCAAATTAAATCGAGTGCTGGTACTTATAGCTTTACCCAGAGCTGAAGAACATGAGGCCGATCAAGACGAAGTAAAACGATATCTCTCATCTTTACCAGATTTCGTCGAGCGAGTTTCTGTAGGCGGTGATGAGGTTGTTATCGATTATTTAATGACACGTTATCTTTCTGAAATTCAAGATCCTATTAGTGCTGAAGATTACAGGGAAGATGATTACGAGATAACACTCATTCGGGAAATGCTTCAGGACGACTACGGTGACAATCGATTGGGGTCGGTTAAGAGCCAAACTATATTGGGACCAAGTGACTTTAGCTATCATTGCAATCTCGAGCATCTAGAACCAAATGAATTCGATATTGAAGACGACTATAGCTACGTGCATGTGAGTCGAAATGACGACTTTTATTATAGATTCGATCATAAAAAAATAGAGTGGCTTCGAGAGTATTTACGAATTCCCGATCCAATTGAGCAAATATTGTCTGAGGAACAATGGGGACAAATCAGGGAGGTCTACATCGAGGAAATCGAAACCCATATCCAATCAATTCAAGAGGGAGTATTTGGTATGGAGCCGATTAAACGTAAAAGCGCAGTCCGCTATGATAGTAGTTTGAGCGATTACCTCGGTTTTAGTGGCCCGTTCTCAGACTCTGAACTCGGGGATTAGCCTTTCTAAGGTGGATTCTTAGATTAGAATCCACCTAAAGCCTTCATGACATTCTTTACTCTCTGCGTATCTCCTGGTCCATTGCTTTGATTTCCTGTGTGGACAGCGCAAAATTGCCGATCTAACGCTACTTGCAGATATTTATTTGAGTCCCTTTCTATTACTTTGACGAACATATCTTGAAAAATCGAATCATCATCGGTTGAGATGGATAGTTCTGTTCGAAGGGCATGATTCAGTTGGTTTATGAGATTTTTCACTGAATTGAAGTCAAACGATCTTTTTTCCGAGCTAGAAGCTCTAGGTAACTTCCGATAGTAAATGTGAAGGCATTCATCAAATTCTGGCAAGGCTGCACGACCCTCTGGGATTCTGACTTGGTCATAGCCGTTCAATTTTTGCTCCACAAGCAGGTAGTAGAGAGCAAATAACTGTGGTTTTAGAGTGAACCGCTGCCCATAAATTTCGACACTTTTTTTCGCATAGATCAGTGATAGGACATCGTTACGTTTCACGGCATTTAGTGTCTCAATGAGGTCACCGCCCTGTATTTGATGTAGATGAACTATCAAGGGGATAAGCTTGCTCAGTGATTCCTCAGATTGCAGATCTTTGACTACTGTTAGCCCCTCATCTATTGAGAGTCCAGAATCTCTTAGCGTCCTGAATGCGTCTAACTGAAAGTCTTCTACTCCGTCTGCCAATCGAATAGCTCGATTGGGACTCAGCAGCTCGCTGTTAACAAAGTATTCATACCATTTCGCCGAATATCCCCAACGTTCACGTGAAGAGATTAGTTCAGCTATTGTTTCATTCATTGAGTCTGGGGTTGTGAGAAGATAGTTGATCCATTCTTTACCGAGACCGTCGACAAGGGTTGTTGCTGAATCCAAATCAAATCCGCGTGTATTCACAATATCTATGAGGGATTGCCTTAGAGGATCTCTGCTCAGAGATGTTTCAGCTTTCGAGTTCTGATGGTCATCATCGATTTTCTTGTTAGTTCGATTTTTGTGCGTATCGAATAGCACCACTAAGAGTGCCGATGCTAGCAACAACAGCGGCACCGACGACTGGAGCTTTTCGGGTTTGGGCTTGTATAAGTAGACTACAGGTAGCTTTTGATTTTGACCAAATTGAACCTCGGACGAAAAATATAGCTCTTCGTTATCGCCATTAGCTTGTTCAAAGTTGGTTTCAGAAATGCTCACTACTCGAATTGACGACACTGAAGGGAATAGTGCCTCTGACAAGGCCAAATCAATTGAAGCTTGGAGATTGATGTTGAAGCGCCTTGCAAGTGTCGCGTTTCCCGCTCTCTCATTCGAAGCGAACCACTCGAACTTAGCGCCATCCTCAATTGCTGGATTGATCGATTCCTCAATCGCGGATTCGATGTTTGCATTTAGGTTTGGTATGTAGAACAAGCTATACAGGAGAGAAACCACTACAAATGATGTAGCTATGGATACCATCCATCTTAGAAGAAGGCGTGTCATTGTTCGCAACTCCTAAGAATATTGATGTTCTGAAAATATCGGTCCTCAGTTATCGATGCCAGGCTCTCTAAAATTGACGTGTAGATGCACGTAATGGCATGGTCAAACGTAGTTGACTGAACGAACCATTGACTTCCAACTAAACCTTCTTGTATTTCCATTTCTCGGAATTCTGGAAACTTCTCTCGATCAGTTTCATTCCAATACGATCCAATCACATCGACTTCTCCCGATGCGAGCGCACTACGGAGGCTTGCATGGTTTGGATAGAGTCGCAGAGCAAGGTTTTCGGGCTTCAGTCCTATTGATCGGAAATAAGCTTTTGGAACTTTATGGCCAGAGCTGCTTTCTGCATTGGCGAGAATCCCAATTTTCATCTCGGGCAATCGATCGGGATCGGTGGCAGATTTAAAAATTAAGTATGCTTTATAGACGGCGTACTCGGCGATGGCTGTGTAGCCTGATGGTATCTTTTCAGTTCCCTCAAATAGGTGTCTTCGTCCAAACGCAAGATCCCATTCAAAATCTCGGATTGAGGCTTCTAGGTCAATTTCATTTAAAGCCCAGGTGTATGAAACATCGGCATATTTTTGCTGAACGCCGCCGCTAGCACACAGGGCGCTAATCAGAGCCTGTCCCCCCCTGATATTCTCTCCATAGACATGCATTGTCGCATCGCTTGCCCAGTTACCTGTGGAGCACGATATTTCGTTCACAGGGGCAACTTGTAATGCAACACGCTCAAGGGGAGGATGTTGGAATAGAAACCCAAAAAGGATAACGCCAGCTAGTCCACTTACGAAAACAATCGTTATGTGCTGTTTCAAATTCAGGCTCATTTTTATTTTAAAGTGCCAATTGAAGAATAGCCTCTGCTGGCAAACAGTGCAATCGATTCCATTATGAGCATTAAGTAACTGATTGTATTGGGTTTATTAAGTTTTTTATCCGCAATGGATTTAGTTGACGACCTCTCGGTACCGAATTGTTTTCATGAGCTCACACGATAGATGAGGACATGAAAATGTACACAGCACACGCAGTAGAAAGAATGAACCAGCGCGGAATAAGTAGCTCAGTAATAGATCTAGTGATCGATTGGGGGCGCTGCTTTATTAGTCATGGACGCGAGGTCTACTTCATTCCAAAAAAAATGATCAGAAAACTAAATGCTCAGGGTGTTCTTACTGTCGATCCTGAACGTTTGAAGGGTGTTTATGTCGTTGTTGGTAATGGGGAGATTGTTACTGTCGCGCACAAAGCCTCGAAGAGGTTCCGAGCATGAATCATCTTCGGATGGTGGGGGAGGCGCGTTTTTTTCTCGCCTCGCCCTTGATAGCAATAGCTAAGTTAAGCGCTTGGATAGCGACTAGGGTCGCGGGAGAGGATGTTATTTGCTTTGCCATGCGAGAGGCGACTCAAATCAATGAAGATAACCTTGCTGAAATCGCTAAAGAGATAAATGAAATCGATAAATCTGAAAAAAGTGACTAAAAAATGAATACTTTCAAAGCAAAACTTACGAAACATGCCCAGCTAGATGCGATTCCGTTGAGATACGGTGTGATTGCCGCTCCGATAATCACCCTAGAAGAGGCTCAGCGGGATGATATTTCGACTGAGAGGCAGAAGCCTGCAGAGATCTCGGCTGGGAATACCCACTACTTGGCTGATGCCTACGATGAGGGGGACAATTTCCTCTTTCGTGGTCGCTTCGTTCTCAAGGCTATTAATAGCGCCGAGGCTGACTACATCGTAATTACTGTTCTAGCGATATCACAGAGTCATGCTGATAGGGCTGTTTCGGAGATTGTAAAAGCTCAGCGTGAATCGGGGGTTTGGAGTTCAGAATTCATCCGAGAAACCCTTCATCCGTTATACATTTCAGATCAGATTGGCGACAGCACTGAGCTGTTCAACAAATTGGTTGAGATGGTGTCTAGATCCGAGATTGAAGATTCCCTAGCTGCGTTAGAACGTTTAGAGACCATCATTCTAGAACACGAAGATCGGGTACGAGAACTCGAACTAATCAACCACAAATACAGAGAGAAGATATTTTCTCTAGAGCGGAACAAGCCAGGTTACGCCAATGAAGATCTAGAACTAACAGACGCTTTTACACTGTCTGCAGTCGATAAAATTTTCAGAACTAAACGAAATGGAGATCGGGTCGAATGCGTAAGGCTAATTTTTTCAGAGAGCGTGCCTGATCGAATAATGGATGTTGGTTTCGATCAGAATGGCGAAATTTTCTCTAAAGCGTCGGGGTTAGTGGGCTTGAAAGTGAAGACCGTGACGTGGAAGCCACATTCCTTCGCACCTATGAGGTGGTTTCGGGATGTATACCCAGCCTAAATCAACCACAAATGGAGGGTGGCTATATGCGCCGCAATCAGTTGTTGAGCCCGTTTTTATCGACATTTTTAACTTCAGGGATTCTGTTTTCGCAGTCAGTGGTCGCTGAAGTCTGGGTTGATGAGGATGGACACCAAATAGCAGTCATCGACGAATCTAGTGTTTCTATCTATGACTCAACAGGTTATTTCTACTTCGACGAGATGTTTCGTACTGCAGTTGCGAGGCGTCCCCTCAGATTTTGCTTTGGTTACGCAAGTGGAAAGGGTATTTCCTCTGATTGTTTGGAGGGCTTATCCTATAGGCTTGGAACGAGTGACAAAGGACGCATTCGAGGCCTGTCCATAGACCTCAGACGCTACCCTTTTACTGTTGGTTCAATCAACAGAGCGCTCGAGTCTGGTCGGTACATAAAACTCTCCATTGACGACTATGCGCTGTACACGGCGGTAACGCTCCACAAGAGCTACAGGTTAAAGGAGGCGCTATATGAATAGCTTTCTTCGTGGCATTTTCACCCTGCTAGTGGTGTTTACGTATTCTGAAACCTCATTTTCGGAGACAGTAAAATATACGAATTCAGGCATATGCCATGAATCTAGGAGTGCTTACTACTCCAGGATAAAAAACTACATACCCTACGAATCGCTGAGTGAGTGCTTGAAAGCTGGCGGTCGCATGCCGCTACTGCCAGGTGGCTCTGAGATGGTTAGTGAAAATACATCCGAATACTCGCGGGAGAAATTTGGGCATGGTTGGGCTGACACGGATGGTGATTGTCAAAATACTCGAGCCGAAATCCTCATTAAAACTTCGACGAGTACGATTCAGTACAAAGATTTGGATAACTGCTCGGTAGTAAGAGGGCGTTGGATCAGTCCTTTTACCAGCCGTATTTATTTCGAAGCTTCGAAGTTGGATGTAGATCACCTTGTGCCCCTCAAATGGGCGTGGGATAGGGGAGCTAGTGCCTGGTCGCAGACTAAAAGAGAGGCTTTTGCAAACGATCCCAGAAACCTACTTGTCGTTGAAGCCAGTCTCAATAGATCGAAAGGCGCTAAAGGCGTAGACATGTGGCTGCCTCCAAAAAACAAGTGCCAGTACGCAGCACGTTTTGTAAGGGTTGCACTCGAATACGAGCTCGAGTTACCCCAGCACTACCCAGACATTGTGGGTACCCATTGTTCCAAAGGGTGAGTTAGGCTCCCTATGGACGAATTGAGAGAGCAACGGAATTTAAATTCTTTTTAATCACTCAATGGAGACCCTATTTTCCGTCCTTCTTTGTCCCCCCTTTCTTGAGCCCAGATTCGGGCTAAATTGTCCCATCTCTCCTTACTAATCTGATAGTTAGAGCAGACAATTTTAATTCCCATTTTATGTTCAAAGATAGCTATTTTTATTCCCGATTTAAGGTCAAAGATAGCGATTTTTATTCCTCCTTTTATTAATGTTATTTATAAGTAATATTAGTAAGTTATTGTAAACATTATAATTATTGATTCGACTAAAGATGTATGGAACGGAATTGCCGAACTTGGATAAGGTGAGTGGCTCAAGTCGAGGAACGAGCAAACATGAACCAAGCAAACCAATCTAAGCCTTACCTGAAATCGAGCGCATCTGGAGCGTCAACGATGCGCTTTCCATGCTTCGAGGTATCGGGGGACGGTCGGCAGTGCCGTACGGTTGATCTGGCGGATAAGGACAGCTATCAGCATCCAAACAAACATCTTCCGAAGTTGTTGGCAATGTGCTCAGGACACGGGCGGCGCATCCCTCAAGTCACAGTTGTGCGAGGACAAAAGCTGTTTGCGAGCTCTCGTCCGAGCCATCGTGTCATGTTTGCAGAATCCTACACCGAACACTTACACCTGCTGGAGCTAGAAGCTGACCTTGCGGGAGTACTCTACTTTGATACACAGCCACTCTCCATTCTGGTGAGCGATAGGCGTTACACACCCGACATGCTTGTAGTGAAAGAGCACAGCGTGGTTCTTCAGGAAATCAAGGAGGCTTCTTTCAAGCAAACCCGCCAGTGGCTTGATCAATTCGAACGTCAGCGCAATCACTTTCGCGATCTTGGGTTTGATGACCTCGAGCTTAAACTCATCGATTGTTCCTCAATCCGCTATAAGAAGCTCTCGGCGCTGCATCGGTGGGCGAAGGAATTTTGTCCAGAGTTTCTTGAGACGATCCCACAGGGCTATGCAGGCACAGTCAATGATCTATGGGGTGAATTCAATCGAGAGCCGAATGCACTTGGCAAAATCTATGCTTCGGTCTTTTTCGGCTTTCTGAAGTATGAGAGCACCGAAAGGTGCTGTCTTGATACCGTTGTCACCTTCGCTTAGTGCCAGGGATCTTCAGTGAACCAGCGTAAGGTTGAGCGACTAATGCCGTTCATTGTGGCATTAGAGCGGGAGCCCTTTAAGCGGTCGCATCTGCGGGTGAGGCACCTGATAGAGCGAGTCAGTGAGACGACAGGGATACATGCCGACATAAGCTCAAGTACTCTTATGAGGCTTCATGAAGCGTTTCTAGAAGATCCATTGGGACGAGCTCATAACTCGCCAAAGCGCGGCCCCTACACCTCTGAACTGCAGATCGATCTCTTCGTTGAGATCGTTGATGACCTTTATCTTTGCAAGAAACCGCTTTCAGGTGCGGCGCTGTATGTGGAGTTTCGTAAGCTTTTGAAGCAGTTGCATCCCGATGAAAAGGCGATAAGTCGCTCAACGTTTTATGAGTGGCTTAATCAACTCGCCGTGTTCAAAGTTTTGAATGCTCAACAGGGCTTCAAGCAGGCTCGTGCAGAATTTCGTACGTCTAAATCCCGTATGTCTGATGTTGGCTTTCTAGAGCGCGCGGAGATTGATGCGGTACACATTTCTACCTGGATTCTGGTGGACGGAGCCCCATCGATTGTTGATTTCATCTTATACATGATGATCGAAGTCAAAACTCGGATGATCATGGGCTACCACCTGCAGAGTGGTAAAGGCGAGACAGCTCCAGGATACCGAGAGTGTATACTCAATGGCATCGGGCAAAAGTCCAATCCTGACATTTGGCCCACCTGCGGTGTGCCAAGCATACTCGTTGGCGATGCGGCTCAGGCATTTTTGAGCAGATCTCTCAAAAAACTCACAACAACCGCTGGAATAACTCATCAAACGACTCCTGCAGCAAAGCCATACCACAAACCCTTTATCGAGCGCTTTTTTGGAACGCTTCGCAAACAGTTTTGTTTACGCTGCGCAGGATACTTAGGCACCCTTGCGAACCCTAGTGGTATCAGTCGGGCGAAGCCACCGAAAGGTTTGTTAACACTTGATGAGTTCGAATCACAACTCTTCAGTTACATCACAAGTATCTACCATAAGAACCTTCATAGCGGACTTGGTTGCTCGCCTGAGGAGGAGTGGAAACGCCAAGTTGCACTGATTGGAGAGATCAGCGAACCCCGTAATCTGGAAAAGCTAAAAACACTTAGATGTGAAGAGCACCAACGTGTGGTCAAACAGGGATCAGTTGTTGTTGAGAACATCTATTACTTTTGTCAGGAACTTCATGACCTTTTGCTGAAGGAAGGGCGTCACCGCAACAAAAACGAGGTGACGGTTCTTATGGACGAAGAGGATCTTGCGACAGTCACTTTAGTCTACCTATCGCGGCAAGGAGAAGTTCAGTTTGAGGCGCAAGCAACCAATCCTGTTGTGCGGGGAATGAGCATGAAACGCTGGAAGTCTTTGACCAAGTACGAACAGATACATGGTCCAGAACCAGATCAACCATCAACTTCGCAGACAAAGAAAAAGAAACGTAAACAACGGCGACCTGCTGTAAATACTGAGGAGCTCAATCGCCATAAAGGCGTGCTCAAACGACCGATAACCAAGTCCGCATCTCCAGATGGACCAAGTGTTAGCGATCTGATCGACGAGTTTATGAAAGAGGATAAGTAATGAGCTTCCCCCCTGCCGAAATTGATGTCGAGGTTAGAGGTCGTAAAATATGTTCGTACCGACAATTTGATGCGGCACTCAATATGATACGCAAGTTGCATAGCCGTGTCGCAGATCGAAGGGGCACGGTAGGTTTTCTTATCGGTGATAGAGGTGTAGGAAAAACAACCGTTTTAGAAGCTTACATTATTGTGTACAACAGGGAACACCCACCTCAATTGGGTTCCAAATCGATCATCAAAATTGAGTTCGTTGAGCAAACTTCCGTCAAGTCTCTGTACAAATCTATTATCGACGAGCTTGGAGGGCGGTACTCCCGAAACGCTACCCAGCATGATTTGCAACTGATGGCAGAACGCCTCTTGATAAATCTGAAAACCTCACTGATTTTCATTGATGAGGCACAGAACCTTCTAACGGAAAAACCGAGTCAACACAGAGCAATCTTCGACGCAATAAAGTCATTCACTAACAAAATTGATATTGCAGTCGTGCTATCAGGTTTGCCCGAGTGTATTGCGACTTTCAATAACCTACCGAAAAAACGGCGAGATGTTGGGCATCGAGTGAGACATTGTTGCCACTTGACGGCATTTGGCTTTGAGGGATTGCAAGATTTCCACGCATACACCACGAGTTTGCTGTCTGGTTACGATATGGATCCAGAATTCCTCTTGGTGAGCGAGTCGAAATGGTTTCTACTAGCGTTGTTCTATGCCTCCCAAGGTAATCAATACGAACTAGATTCACTAATTCAGGAAGCACTCAGCTCAAAGTACTTCCGTGATGAAAAATTAACGTTGGACTGTTTCAGGGCTGGGTTTCAATACTATCTTGATTCAATGTTTGATCTAAACCCAGACTATAAGCTCTTCGCCCGTGATGATAAACCATTTGATATGCCTTTAGAGGCACTGAAAGCAGCCCTCGAACAACGTGAAAGGCTATCTCGGAAGCGGGGTAAATAGCGTGGGGCTGCCCTATGTATTTCTTCCAAGGCCGCATGAGTCGATGAGGGGGTACGTTTGGAAACTTGCGATTGAGAATGGATACCCAGACCCATCAACGATGATTTCCGTTATGGATCTTCCTTCAGCTAATTGGACAGCCGCCTCCACTCTAAAACGTTGTTTAGAGCAAACCCAAATAAAATCGTCAATAATCGATGGGTGGTTGTATAGTAGCCATGGTGGAGGTGAATGCCTCGAATTAAACGCCGCATATCCAATTAGGGATTGGTCACTTCGACAGCCTACTTTCTGTCTGAAATGCCTCGTTGAAGGTTTACCCATCCTCGAGGAGTGGTGCCTCCCCCATATCGAAGTTTGCAGAGAGCACAATGCCAAGTTGTTGCATCTATGTCCTCAGTGTGGGGCGACTCTAGAGTGGAATCATCATTTAGAGAAAGGTTGCTCAATCTGTGAGCTCCGCTGGCAAGAATATTTGTCGCCTGCAGTTGGAATTCCAGATTATCAAAATGCTTGGTATCAGGCGGATGATTTGGTGGCATTCCGAGTGAAGTTTTCAGCCGCTATTCTGCAGGCCGCTCGCCCCAGACTAATCGATCCCGATAAGTGCTCAAGGTTTGATTTATCGTTAGAGGACCGCTCATCGCTGATGGAGGTCGCCTATTTTTTCTACAAGCATCCGAGTCTGAGTCTCGCGTACTTCGCTCGTCGCCACCCTAGCCTTTGCTATGAAAACCAATCCACGAATCACGATTCAGTTATCGAAGAAGAACTAAATTCGTTGATGAGGATGCTCGCTGATCGCAATTACTCCGTTGAAGACGTGTTTATACCTCCTGCATTCTCACCTCTACTAGCGAGCAGGTATGAAGATTCGGTAAATGCCATGACGGCAGCAAAGCTACTTGGGCTCAGCGACTACTTTGAACTGCTTGAGTTTGAACGTGGCAGTGAAAGATATGGATCCCGCCTTAGAAAATTTGTGTCAGTTTTAGAGAAACTCGGACTTGAACAGATAGAAATGGCTCGCCGAGCCGACAGGAAACGATATCTTGTCGAGGATTTAGAGCGTTTGATCGATATTACCTTGCCCGTTAGCGCAGTGGATGCTGAAGATAATTTGGTTTGGATCGAGCCAAACTCATCAATCCTTACCTGTTTCGAACTTGATTACATTTCGTTTCTCGATGTAGCCCTTTTTGGGCAGCAAAGCCATTCTGTTTTAAGGCAGAAAGCCCGTGGCTTAGGATGTGTGGGATTTAAGCTGGATAGTGCCAGGCAAATTTTCAGAGATAGATTGATGCGAATGGAGCAGGTTGGCATGAGTTTTACCCTGGCGGGTCGCCTGTTGGGGATGAACTATGATCAACTAAAGTCGAAACAAGAGCGAGGTGTATTAAAACAGTTTGAGGCAATCCCAGCTCCGCAGAAAGCGAGGAAAAGGAGAACAAAAGAATTCAGCAAACTGGACGTTGTTTCGGTTCTTTCTTACTGTGGCGAGGAAAAGCTGGATGCCTTAATCGCAGATTGGCTGCAGGGCACGGATAACGGTGTGCAGGGTTTGATGTCAGACTAGGCCTTTCACCCTCTGAACTTTGCGAACCCCGCAACTACGGTGGTCCTGCCTCTCATCTTTCCTTTGGATGCATAGAAAAGGCTATTTTGTCGGTTTTTGTCTAGGCTTAAGAGAAAGTTTTGGGGCTGTGTGATGAAAAACGCTAGTGTAATCGCTGCTGCGCTTCTAACTGGTTGTCAAACAACCGTTCCGTCAAGTAACTCCCCAATTACTAATCCTGTAAGTATCTACGAAACAGTCGCCCAGTTAAATCAAACGACTTCGCGTCATAAAAGAACGGGCTATGAATGCCGAATGGCGATCGAGCCGATGCTTAAGCCTGGTCCGCTAGGACTTGATAACTTCAGGATGGATAAGGCCAACCTAGGCCATGCAGATTTGTATGGCGATGGAACGATTGAAACGGTAGCAGGCTTCTCTGATGAGATGTACGCTGCGGAGGGAGAGAGGCACGTAGGAAACCAAGAACGAAGCCGCGAGTATTCTCAATATATGTTCTTTAGTCCCGACAATGACTTCAGAATTCCAGACAACTCAGAGTTCATGATGGCTCGGAATATAATACCGAGTGACTTCAATGGCGACGGTATTGACGATCTTCTATTCGTTCAGCACGGTCCAGATTATAAACCCTATGTACCTCAACCAAATTTCATTCTGATGTCCTCTGATACAGGCTACAAACGCATTAAGTTGCCTGGCCGCAAGGCCACTCACCATGGGGGTGCTGCGGGTGATATCGATAGAGATGGTGATATCGACATCGTAGTTACCCCGAGTGATAAAAACATCATTGTTGCTTACATAAACGATGGGACAGGAAGCTTTACGGCGACAGATGTGATTGGTAAAGGACGGTCATGGCACCAAAATGATAGAAACTATAACGCGCAGTTATGGGACATCGATCAAGATGGCTTCTTGGATTTGATAGTCGACGGTCACGAGGAAACTACCGCTGTTTACTGGGGTCAGCGCAACGAGGGCGGTTGGAGCGGGAACTATTTTGAAACCAAGCCATCAAGGATAAATTCACTAGAGAATCAGCTCTTTCAAGATATGGAATTTGCAGATATTGACGGAGACGGCAGGTCTGAGCTGATATTTTTATCCTCTCTTAAATTGCCAGAGAGTAATCATTTCTATCAAGGCTGGGGCGTTTACTCTGTCCAAGTGAACGGCCGTAGATTTGGCGACCTGACTACCGTCTACGAGAAAAAGGTACCCAACAAATTCATTTGGTACCCATACATTACCGCATGCGATCTAAAAAATGATGGTGACTATGATTTGGTAGTTGAAGCATACGGGCAGCCCTACAACCCTGAGGACGAAAAAATCGACAAGTTCGTGCTTGAGAACCAAGGGAAAGGGAGTTTCAAATTCCATAGGCTAACATCGCCGATCTATTTGGCTGGACCTCTGCATGCTGCATCGAAACAGGCAGCAAAAGAGATCGGTGTTTCAGTAGAGCGCTACGAACCAGCACAAATCTACTACCCATCGGATAATGGCAAGCGCTATCTAAGTTGGGAACCCTGGCCTAATAACTAACCTAGCTAACCAGCTCGACTGACCTTTGAATATCTCCTAAAACCTCAAGGAAACAGGAAACAGGAAACAGGAAACAGGCAACGGGCAACAGGCAATTTAGCAAGCACAGTTAGAATAGATAACGCATATGGTTTGGCACTGAATGCAGGGTCAGATCACCTCATTACCCCTAACTTAAAAACGAACAGAAAACCTGATCCTAGGGATATCTCCACAATCGTCAAAGCACCTCGCAATGTGGTCAACAGAGGGAAAATTTCACGAAATCGGAATTTCCTCGATTCGTTGAATTGGAAGCGCAAGTTTAACTCTCTGATACCAAACGATTATTGAGTTCCATTTGGAATCGGAAACGACACTTAGCAAAGGCGAGCCCGGTACAACCCAGCCACAGACTCAGTTTTTCACCTGTTGTGAAAGAGTGTGGTGTTTACAGGTCACCAGTGCACGCCTGTTAAAGCCTTCAACTAATATTTAAGA
Source organism: Oceanospirillaceae bacterium (assembly GCA_013373575.1). Taxonomy (GTDB): domain Bacteria; phylum Pseudomonadota; class Gammaproteobacteria; order Pseudomonadales; family Balneatricaceae; genus Marinobacterium_E. The sequence goes on from JABXHP010000182.1 coordinate 38,646, forward strand.
GTTTACTGTGAATCTCGA